>JBGTUD010000005.1:0-36310 GCA_041939405.1 Sphingopyxis sp.
TGATCGGCTTGCCCGACTGGAGTTCCTCGCGGGTCAGTCCGTAACTCAGATACCAACCAAGATACAGCGCGGTCATGTCCGGATTGGCCGGATTATCGAACCAGGCGCGCGATCGCAGGCCACCGGATTTACTCACGAACGTCTCTCCCTTGGCCGTCCGCTGGGCGAGTCCGGCCTCCTTGGACCATCCGTAAAAGCAATACCGACATTTGCAAGCAGTAATGCTTGTTTGTTAAATTGAACCACGCGCGGCGGCGGATTTGGTTGCCGAACCGGAAACGCAGAAGCCCGTCAGCCCGCTGCTCCCACCTTCACCGGGAAGCTGAAGATATTGCCTGCCAGCGGCTGGTCCCGAAGCGTTTCGTCGCCGAGCCCCTTTCGCGCCGTCGTTGCAAAGGCGGTCTGCCCATCCGCGCCTCCGAGCGCGACCTTGGTGACATTCGCGACCGGGAAGCGCACCTCGTCGGTGATATGGCCATCGCGGTCATAACGGCGCGCGCGCCATCCGTTCCAAAGCCCTACCCAGACGCCCCCCTCCGCATCGCATGTAACGCCGTCGGGCCAGCCATCGTCAGGCGCGATTGCGGCAAAGAGGCGCGCATCCGAAAGCGCCCCGCCCTCGCCGATCGTATGAACCCATATTTCCCGCGCGAGCGTATCCACCGTGAAGAGCCGCTTGCCGTCGGGCGAGACAGCCGGTCCGTTCGTGATGCACATCGACTCTATGTCACAGGGCCGTACATCCCCGTCATAGCGATAGAAGCGTCCGCTTGCGTCGGTCTCGCCATTGTCCATCGTGCCGAACCAGATGACGCCATCGGGACCGAGGACCGCATCGTTCAGCCGGTTCCCGGGCAGATCGGGCTCGACCGCCGCGATGAGGGTGAAATTTCCTCTGCCCGGATCAAATTCATAGAGCCCATCGGCAAGGCCCGCGACGAGGCTCCCGTCCGGCATCGGCAAGATCCAGCCGACACGCGCCGGCGCCGGCCAGCTCATTTGATGGAGCGTCGCCGGCTCGATCCGGTGGACGGCGGGTGCGACGATGTCGACACACCAGAGACATTCGCGGTTAAAATCCCACACGGGCCCCTCGCCGAGTCCCGCCTGAAGGCCGATAGACTCGGCGGCGTCGATGACATTCATGGCATGCTCCAGTCGCGGGCGCGGCTGGTCTTGCCGATGCCCGGGTTCAAGGCATTGCAGGGATCGAGCGCGCGGTAGTGCGCCTCGAGTGCCGGAGCCGCCGGATAGAGATGCCCGACATTATGCTCGGCGGGATATTGCGCGCCGCGCGCATCGAGAAGCGCCAGCAGCCGATGTTCGAGCGCGACCGGATCGACGCCCTTCCGCACCAGATAATCCTGGTGAAAGACGTGACAGAAGAAATGGCCATAATAGAGTTTCGCGACGATATCGCGCTCAATGTCGGGCGGCAGCGTCTCCACCCAGTCGCGGCAGTTGCGCGGCAGAGCGATATCGAGCGCAACAATGTCCTCGATCTCATCCGGGTGGACCGCCCGGTAGCGCACGGCCGCCCCGGCGACCGCGAAGCGGTGGAGCATCGCCCGCGCGGCCTCTCTTTCGGAGCATTCGAACATGTCGCCGGCATCGCTGGGGAACATTCCGGCGAGCATCCGCCGCACATGGCCCAGACTTTCCTTCGGCACCTTGATGACAAGATGATGTTCATAGCGGTCGCGATAAAGACGCATTGCCGCGGGAAGGTGATCGCCGAAAAGGCGTGCGGCGGCGTTCATTACCCGGTCCGACAGCGCGGCCGGAAGGATGCGCGACCGGCGCGCCCAGCGGTCGATCCACGCCTTGGCGCGAAACAGGCGCGGGAGGCGCGCCGTGCCGAGCGCCGCGATGGCGAGAACCATGTCCTTGCCGTAACGGTCCGCAAGGTCGAAGGCATCGCGGTGGATATATTCGCCCGAGATCGGCAGCGAGGGCGCGTCAAGGAGCAGTCGGCGGCGTATCCGCGTCAGTTCGTCGGGATCGTTGGTTCCGACATAGAAGACCGCAGCATCCGTTTCGCGTTCGAAGCTGTCGACCCGCACCGCGAATACGACCAGCTTGCCCGCGCTTCCGGAGGCCTCGTAAAGCCGCGTAGGATCGCCGTTGAAGCGCGCCGGCGTCGACGCGTCGACTGCCCGCACGATCGGTTCATACTCACCCGCAGCCGATGCCGCGCGATTATCTTCGATGATGTCGGAATCCGTGAAACGCCCGGCTTCGAGATTGGCGAGAATGGTTTCAGGATCATCGCCCAGTGCCAGCCCGAGATGGTTGCAGAGGATCAAGCGACCATCCGTATCGACCTGGGCGTAGAGGGCATATTCGGTATAGGCAGGGCCCCGCCGCACGAGCGCCCCGCCGGAATTGTTGCAGATGCCGCCGACGACCGACGCGCCGATGCACGAAGAGCCGATCACCGAATGCGGCTCACGCCCGAGCGGGGCAAGCTTTTCCTCCAGATCATAAAGCGTCGTTCCGGCAAGGCAGACGACCTGCGCGCCGCCGCGAAGCGGAAAGACACCCTTGATCCGGCTCGTGTTCATTACCACGACCGGGCGGTCATATTGCCCGTCGGGCGTCGAGCCGCCGGTCAGGCCGGTATTCGCGGCCTGGCAGATGAGGATCCGATCCTCCTCGACGCACGCCTCGGCGAGCCGCCACATCTCGACAAGATTTGCCGGGCGGACGACCGCTTCGACGGGTCCACTGCCGAAGCGGTATCCGGTCGCAAAGGGTTCGGCGGCGGCACCCGTCAGGACATTGGACGATCCCGCAATGCTACGCAGCCGCGCGAGGAAGCTCGCGCGGCGCGCCTCAGCGGCCATCGTTCCAGGCGATGACCTTGTGCTTCTGCTGCCCAAGCTTCTCGATGCCCAGCTCGATCACATCGCCTTCCTTCAGCCATATCTGCGGCGACTTGCCCATGCCGACGCCAGGCGGCGTCCCGGTCGTAATGATGTCGCCAGGAAGCAAGGTCATGAACTCACTGACATAGCTCACAAGCTCGGCGCAGTCGAAGATCATCGTGCGCGTATTGCCGGTCTGCATACGCGTGCCGTTGACGTCGAGCCACATGTCGAGCTGCTGCGGATCGCCAACTTCGTCGGCCGTCACCAGCCAAGGACCGACGGGACCGAAGGTTTCGCAGCCCTTGCCTCGGTCCCAGGTCTGCCCGCGCTCGAGCTGAAACTCGCGTTCCGACAGATCGTCGACGACAAGATAGCCCGCGACATGGTCCAGCGCCTCGTCCTTGCCGACATAGGAGGCACGCTCGCCGATCACGATGCCCAGCTCGACCTCCCAGTCCATCTTGGTCGAGAGGCGCGGCTTGCGCACATCGTCGTTGCAGCCCTGGATGCACGACACGGCCTTTGTGAAGATCACAGGCTCACCTGGCACGGGCATGTTCGATTCCGCCGCATGGTCCGAATAATTAAGACCGATGGCGATGAACTGGCGCGTCCCCGCGACCGGCGGTCCGAAGCGAACCGGCTGCTCGACCAGCGGCAGCGCCGACAGGTCGAGAGCGCGAAGTCGCTCGAGTCCGGCTCGCGAAAGGGCTTCGCCGTCGATATCACCAACGACATCGCCAAGGTCGCGAAGATTGCCTTCCTGGTCGATCAGGCCGGGGCGTTCGGCGCCGGCTTCGCCATATCGAACAAGTTTCACTTCTACCTTCTCCTTTGCCTTGTCGCAGGCCCCATAGATACAATCAACGATGCTTGCAAATGTCGCCGCACACCGACCGCTCCCAAATCTTCATCCCATCGGCGACATTCTCTCCCCGCGTTATGAAGCGGCCCCGATCAATCCAATCCGAATATTGCTCGGCGCGGGGCGCAACGATGTCCCGTTCATCCTCGCCGCCTTCAATAGGGCCAAGGGGCGCGCGAGAAGACACCTCCGTCCACCCAGAGCGTCTGGCCGGTCACGAAGCGCGAGGCATCGCTCGCGAAGAAGAGCACGACATCGGCAACGTCGTCGGGTCTTCCGGCCCGGCCCAGCGGCGTAATCGGGGCCCAGCTTGCTTCATAGTCGGGGGCTTCTTCCAACGTGCGCGCGGTAATGATCGCGCCGGGAGCGACGCAGTTCACCCTGATGCCAAATTGTCCGAGCTCGACCGCCGACGATTTGGTCAACTGCTCAATGCCGCCCTTGGAGGCGGTATAGTCGACGAGATTGGGAAAAGCGTGCTTGTTGCAGCCCGATCCCAAGTTCACGATCGCGCCGCCACCCGCCGCGCGCATCAGCCGCCCGGCCGCTTGCGTATTGAGGAAGCAGCCCTTGAGGTTGGTCGCGATCACCCGGTCCCAGGCCTCTTCGGCGAGATCGAGAAGTGGCGACCAGCTCTGCACGCCCGCATTGTTGACGAGGAGCGCTGGCGCAGCCCCCGCCCATTCGGCTGCATGTGCGTGGAACGCGTCGACCTCGGCCTTGGCGGCGACATCGCAGCGAACCGGCAGAATGCGCGCGCCGCCTGCCGCCGCCGCGGCGGCGCTTTCCTCCGCCCCGACCGCGTCGCTGTTGAAGCTGAAAGCGACGTCATAGCCCGCCGCGGCAATGGCAGAGACGAGATGGCGGCCGATCCCCGTGCTGCCGCCGGTTACGATGGCGAGTTTCCGGCTCACAGGCTCATGCCCCCGTCGATGACGATGTTCGAGCCCGTCATGAAGGGTGCCTCGTCGGATGCGAGCATAAGCGCGGCCGCGGCGACCTCGCCCGGCTGGCCGATCCGCCCCATCGGCTGCCGTGCCACGAAGGCGGCGCGCGCCGTCTCGACGTCGCCGCTCGCTTCCCAGCGGCCGTGCAGCGACGGAGTCTCGACCGTTCCCGGCGAGATCGCGTTGCAGCGAATGCCCTGTTTCACAAAATCGAGCGCGACCGACATGGTGAGTCCGATGACGGCCGCCTTCGTCGCGCCATATGCGAAGCGATTGGGCGCAGCCATGACCGAGGAAACCACCGATGCAATGTTGATGATCGAACCGCCGCCGCGCTCGATCATGCCGGGCAGAAAGGCGCGGATGACCGAGGCCATACTGCGGACATTGAGATTGTAGCTCCGGTCGAGCTCGCTGAGCGGCCGATCGAGGATCGTCCCCGATGCCACCATGCCGACACAATTGACAAGGACGGTCACTTCGCCTGCAGCGAGGACCGCGGCTTCGACGGCCGCATCGTCGGTCACGTCCAGCAGAAGTTTCTCGACGCCTTCGGGAAAGGGCGTTTCGTCGAACCGGATGTCTGCCGCCACAACGGCAGCCCCTTCGCGTGCGAAGGCCTCGGCGATGCTGCGCCCGATGCCTTGGCCGGCTGCGCTTACAAAGCATCGTTTTCCATGCAGCCGCGGTTTCGGGGTGTCCATCTCAGTTCCTCTCATCCCATTTCTTCGGTTCAGCCGTCTCGAACGGACCAATTAACAGTCAGTACAGACTGTAAATGACGTTGCCGCGATTGAACAGCCCGAATTTGTGCTCAACCGAACTCGATGCCCATGAGCCGCGCGTTCGCCGCACGATCGGCGCCGCCTGCCGCGAAATCGTCGAATGCATGTTCGGTCACGCGAATGATGTGATCGCGGATAAATGGCGCCCCTTCGGCCGCGCCGTCTTCGGGATGTTTCAGGGCGCATTCCCATTCAAGCACCGCCCAACCCGGAAAATCATATTGTGCCATGCGCGAGAAGATGCGGCCGAAATCGACCTCGCCGTCGCCAAGCGAGCGAAAACGCCCGGGGCGGTCCACCCATGACTGATAGCCGCCATAGACCCCCACGCGCGGCGACGGGTTGAACTCGGCATCCTTCACATGGAAGCAGCGGATGCGTTCGTGGTAAATGTCGATGAAGCCGAGATAGTCGAGCTGCTGCAAGACGAAGTGGCTGGGATCGTAGAGAATGTTCGCGCGCCTGTGTCCACCGACTGCATCGAGGAACATCTCGAAGGTCACGCCATCGTGCAGATCTTCGCCGGGATGGATTTCATAAGCCACATCGACCCCCGCCTCGTCGAACGTGTCGAGGATCGGCTTCCAGCGGTGCCCCAGTTCGGCGAAGGCATCCTCGACAAGTCCCGCAGGGCGCTGCGGCCAGGGATAGAAATAGGGCCAGGCGAAGGCCCCGGAAAAGGTCGCGTGGGCCGTAAGACCAAGGCGCCGGCTCGCCTTTGCGGCCATCCCCAGCTGGTCCACCGCCCAGCGTTGCCGCGCGGCCGGATTGCCGCGAACCTCGGGCGCGGCAAAGGCGTCGAACTGTTCGTCATAGGCGGGGTGCACGGCAACCAGCTGCCCCTGCAGATGCGTCGAGAGTTCGGTAACCGCGAGGCCTTTGTCGGCCAGCATGCCTTTCACCTCGTCGCAATAGGTTTCGCTCTCGGCGGCGAGCGCGAGGTCGAACAGGCGCGCATCCCAGCTCGGAATCTGCACGCCCGCATAGCCAAGCGACGCGGCCCAGTCGGCGATGGCCTCAAGGCTGTCGAAGGGCGGCGAATCGCCTGCGAATTGGGCGAGAAAAATGCCCGGTCCCTTGATCGTGCGCATATGCGGCTCCTTCAGACGATGAAATCGATCCAGCCGCTTTGTTCGCGGCTCGCCCGTACCGAGGTGGCGACAAATGCCATTCCGCGCACACCCTCGGCGATCCCGGGGACAAGACCGGCCCCGCCGCCCCGCAGCTGACCCGCAAAATCGCGGTAGATATTGGCGAAGGCCTCGAGATAGCCCTCGGGATGTCCGCCAGGCGTGCGGCTCGAGCGCATCGCCGCTGCCCCGAGGCTTGTTCCCGCGCGGATCATCTCGGCGCTTCCATCCGGGCGGTAAAGGAAAAGACTATTGGGTTCCTCCTGTCGCCACACCAGTCCACCAGCTTCACCATAGACCCGGATACGCAGCCCGTTGAGTTCGCCGGTTTCGATCTGCGAGGCGAGCAGCACCCCGCGCGCGCCATTGTCGAAGCGAAGCAGCACCGCCACATCGTCGTCGAGCTGGCGGCCGGGGACGACCGCGCCGAGATCGGCGAGCAGGCGCGTGACGCGGTGCCCGGTAATAAATTCAGCAAGGTGAAAGGCATGGGTTCCGATATCGCCGATGCAGCCGCCCTCGCCCGCGCGCGCCGGATCGACGCGCCACTCGGCCTGCTTGCCCTCGGCAGCTCCGGCAAGCCAGCCTTGCGGATATTCGACAACGACCTTGCGAACCGCGCCGATCGCGCCCGCGGCGACACGCTCGCGCGCCTCGCGTACCAGCGGATATCCCGAATAGGTGTAGGTGATCCCGAATGGCACACCGGCCTCGCGAACCAGTTCGGCAAGCTCGCGCGCTTCGGCGAGGGTCGCGGTGACCGGCTTGTCGCAAAGCACCGGCAGGCCGGCGCCAAGCGCCGCGCGCGCCGCCGGGAGATGGTGGAAATTGGGCGAAACGATCGCGACGAAATCGGCACCGTCCGCTCGGTTGCGTTCGCCTGCGACGAGCGCTTCGACATCGGCATAGGCGCGGGCTGGATCGATCCCATAGCTTTGCCCGCCCTCGCGCGAGCGCGCGGCATCGCTGCTGAATGCGCCGGCGACGAGTTCGATCTCGCGATCGAGCTCGGCAGCGATACGGTGAACGGGACCGATGAAGGAGCCCGGGCCTCCCCCGACCATCGCCATGCGCAGGCGCCGGTCCATGTTGCTCATCGATCAGGCCTCGAGCGCGGCGAGATAGGCGAAGGATTTCGCCGCCGCCTCGATGCGCGACATGGTGAAAGGCGGCTCCTGTTCAAAATAGAAGTGCCGCGCGCCCGCCGCATAGGCGGCGGGTAGGACACGCGCCCAATCGACGCCTCCCGATCCGACTTCGGTGGGATCGGTGCGCATCATCGTGTTCGGCGCGAACCCCCGTTTCACATCCTTGACGTGAAGCTGGCGTACCCGCCCCTTGTGACGGCCGAAAAAGGCAACCGGGTCGATCCCGGCCGAGGTCAGCCAGCCGACATCGATTTCGAAATGAACGAGCGCGGGGTCGGTTTCGGCCGCGAGAATGTCCCAGCCGGTGCGCGTGCCGAGGGGCATGAATTCGAGGCTGTGATTATGATAGCCCAGGGAAATTCCATAAGGCTTGAGCGCGGCCGCCCGCCTATTGAGCGTCTCGGCGAGATCGGTCCACATCGCCTCGCCAGCATCGCGCACGCCGCGCGTCAGTGCTGCGGCAAGATCTTCGCCGGCCGCGAGCTTGAACCCGCTCGGCAAGGGAAACATGGGAACGACGATTTGCTTGAGACCGAGCGTCTCGGCAGTCCGGGCTATCTCGCCCGCATCGCTCATCACGGAGAAGGCGCCCGAAAGGCCCATGTGGAGCGAACTGATCGCAAGCCCCGCCTGGTCGGCGGCAGCGCGGACGGCCGCGGCATCGCGCCCGAGCAGCCCGGGAAGCTCGATGTCGCGAAAGCCGATCGCAGCCACTTTCTGGAGCGTCCCTTCGAGATCCTTCTTTGGATCCTCGCCGAGCGCATAAAGCTGGATACCGACCGGAAGGCCATGCCGTTCGAAGAAGAGCGCGGACCGGGGCCGAACGGCGCAAGCGGGAAGCACCAAAGCGGCTGCGGCGGCCCCTCCCCCAAGGAGGAGCGAACGGCGATCGAAAATATGGGTCATCGAATATCTCCGGCTGGGACGAGGGGTTCGGACATCGTATCGGCTTCGGGATCGAGCGGTCGCGGCGCGGGCGGCCGGAAGGCGAAGAACAGGAGCAAAGCCCCGAACATCGCGAGCCCCGAAGGAATGAGGAACAGCGTCCGGTAATCGGTCACCGGCCCGTGCGCCGTTTCCTGCGTAAGCGCGGCCGTGAGCCAGGGGAAAAGAAAGCTCGCGACAACCATGCCGACGCCCAGAATGAGGAGGTTGAACAGCCCCTGCGCGCTCGATCGCACATCCGCCGGGAAGGCTTCGTCGACGAAAATATAGACGGTTGCAAAGAAGAAGGCGTAGCAAATGCCATGCAGCAGCTGCACTGCCACGATCATCGCCACGCTGTCGGGCATGAAGGCAAAGACAAGAAACCGCGCGGCGTGGCCGAGAATCCCGATGATGAGAACGGGGCGCCATCCGAGCTTTGCCAGCACCGATCCGAGTACCAGCATGGTCAGGATCTCGGCGACCTGCCCGAGGCTGAGCACGACCATCGAGAGGTTGCCTGCGATCCCGACACGCTGGGTGAGGAACGCATCGGCCATCACGAAATATCCGTTGTGCACCACCGCATCGATGAACGTCACAATAAAAAGAATGCCGATGAAAGGCGTGCGCAGCATACGCGCGGCGCGCCGCCAGGCCAACCGGTCGATGCCCTCCCCGCCGCGCGGCGGCGTATGCGGCAATGTCAGCGAATAGGCGGCCATGGCGAAGGATAGAAACGCTCCGACAAGGAAGATCGAGCGCATCTCGCCAACATCCGCGCCGGCGCCGAGCAGCAGAATGAATGGCCAGCTTGCCATCACCCAGCCGATCGTGCCGCCCATACGGACCGAGCCGAACTGACGCGCCGGATTCTTGAGATTGGCGAAAGCGAGGCTGTTCGCGACCGACAGGGTCGGCACATAAACGAGACTGTAGCCGAGGTAGAAGAGGAAGAAGGGCAGGAAGCTCGTGCTATAGGCGGTTCCGAGAAGGCAGAGACCGCCAATTGCATGACTTGCGGCGAGAAAGCGCTCTGCTGCAAAACTGCGGTCGGCAAACTGGTTCGAAAAGAAGATGCCGACGATCGCAGCGATGCCCCAGCTCGTTCCGACAAGGCCCTGCTCGGCGGGGGAAAATCCCAGCATCGCCATATAAGGAAAGATCTTCGGCTGCCAGGCGCCCCAAATGGCAACCTGCAGGATCATCATCACGAACAGGCGGAACCAGATCGTCATTGCCACTCCCCTCGCGGTTCCTATTTCGAATCCATTTCGAACCGTCGGAACCCTGCCTAGCCCGTCACAACTTACAGGACAATATGCTTGTAACTTTGCGGTCGCGGCGATAGGATTCCGGCGAAGGAACGGAGGAGAGGATGGATCAATTGAGTCGGCGCGGCATGCTGCGCAACATCATGCTGCTCGCAGGTATCGCGGCGATACCGCACGGGAAGGCGAACGCGCTGTTCAGCGGTCCGCAATCGCTTCCCGCACCGACCCTTACCCTCTTTGCGGCGGTTGCCGATACGATTGTCCCCGAAACCGATACGCCGGGCGCAAGCGGCGCGGGCGTGCCCGCCGCCTTCGACAAACTTGTCGCAAACTGGGCGTCTCCCGCGCAGCGCGCAGCGCTCATCGCCGCGCTCGATGCGATCGAGGCCAAGGCATTTTCCGAGCGTGGAGTTGGCTTCGCAGTGCTCGACCCCGAAAGCCGCTTCGCGCTCCTCGACGCCTATGATCGTGCGCAGACCGGCGGCGCGGATTATGCAAAGCTCAAGGAGCTTGTTGTCACCCTCTATTATCTCTCCGAGGCCGGCGCGACCGTCGAATTGCGGTACGAGCATTCGCCGGGAGCGTGGGAACCTTCGATTCCGGTCACATCCGACACACGTAACCCCGGCGGCCCCGGCCTCTTCTGAACCCTGACCCAATCATCCGGAGACTAAATATGTTCGACGCCATCGTAATCGGGTCCGGCATGAGCGGCGGCATCGCGGCCAAGGAGCTTTGCGAACGCGGACTGAAAACGCTGGTACTCGAGCGCGGCAAGATGCTCGAGCATGGCGCGTCCTACACCGACTCGGTTCTCCCCTGGGAGATCGAGAATGCGAACATGATCCCCGAGGAGGAGCTGGAGCGCGACTATCCCATCCAGCGCGGCTGTTACGCGCTGACCGAGGTGACCAAGCAATATTGGGTGAAGGATCGCGAGCAACCCTACAGCATGCCGGACGACAAGCCGTTCGACTGGTATCGCGGCAATCATTTGGGTGGGCGCTCGATCATGTGGGGCCGCCAGACCTACCGCATGAGCGAGATGGATTTCGAGGCCAATGCGAAGGACGGGCACGGGGTCGACTGGCCCATCCGCTACGCCGATATTGCGCCATGGTATAGCCATGTCGAGAAATTCATCGGCGTCTCCGGCTCGCGCGAGAATCTGCCTCAGCTTCCCGACGGCGAATTCCTGCCGCCCTTTGCGCTCAACGACGCCGAGAATGATTTTGCGGACAAGGTCGCCAGAAACTTTCCCGGCCGCCGGGTGATTCCGGGGCGCTGCGCGCATCTGTCCGAAGCCCGGCCCGAGCATCTGGAACTTGGGCGGATGCAATGCCAGGTCCGCTCGCTTTGCGATCGCGGCTGTTCCTTCGGCGCCTATCACTCCAGCCTCAGTTCCTCGCTTCCCGCCGCCGAGCGCACCGGGAATCTCACGATCGTCACCGACGCGATCGTGCACAGCATCGTCCACGACCCCGCGACCGGCAAGGCGACGGGTGTTCGCGTCATCGACGCGCACAGCAAGAAGGGAAGCGTCTACGAGGCGAAGGTGATTTTCCTTTGCGCCTCGACGATCGGCACGACCCAGATTCTCCTGAATTCGCGAACCGACGCGCATCCGACGGGGCTCGGCAATGCGTCGGACATGCTCGGACGCAATCTCATGGATCATATCATGTCCGGCGCCGCGGGTCTTTATCCGGGCTTCGAGGATCGCTTCTATCGCGGCCGTCGCCCCACCGGCTTTTACATTCCGCGTTTTCGCAACGTCACCGAGCCCGGTGAATTCGTGCGCGGTTTCGGCTTTCAGGGGGGCATCATGCGCCGCGGCTGGAAGGCTGCGTGGGGCGCGGGAAGCGGAATCGGCGCCCCGCAGAAGGAAAAGGCGCGCAAGCCCGGTCCCTGGCTCGTCTTTCTCAGCGGCTTCGGCGAGATGCTGCCGAACCCGGACAATCGCATCACGCTGCACCCCGCCAAAACCGACCAATGGGGCATTCCCCAGGTGCATATCGAATGCAGCTTCAGCGACAATGAACGGCGGATGGGCCAGCAGATCGCGGCCGACGCCAAGGCGATGATCGAAGCCGCGGGCGGCACGATCATCATGGGCGGGACCGGCACGCTGTCAAACCCGGGCAAGGGCATCCACGAAATGGGGACCGCGCGGATGGGCAAGGATCCGCGTACATCGGTGCTGAACAAATATAACCAGCTTCACGATGTGCCCAATCTCTTCGTGACCGACGGCGCAGCCATGACCTCGGGCGGCTGCCAGAACCCCTCGATCACCTATATGGCGCTGAGCGCGCGCGCCGCTCACCATGCGAGCGAACTGCTGAAAGCCGGAACAATCTGAGCAGACGGCGAGTTCGGCCCGGCTGGCTACCCGGACAAACGCCGAGCCGCCCCTTTGTCCCACTAGCCGCGGTCGAGCCCAGATCGCTCTCTCGATCGCGCCGTGGTCAGCGGCAGACCCAGCTGGCGGCCTCCCCGACAGGCCCCTTCCCGGCGTAGCGAGCCGTTTTCGGCCAGGCGCAGGCCGGCCGAGTGCGAACCGGCGTCGCGGGCTCGCCGATCCAGGCGGCCAGCGGATTGTCGAACTGCGTCGCAACCAGGCGGTCGGGCGCTTTCCCGCTTTCGGCCCAGCGATCGACTTCGCCGATAAAATCGACCGTGTCGGGTCCCTCGCCGCCGGCACAATGCGCCATCCCGGGCAGCATGAAAAGACGGGTCGAGGCGGCGAGTTTCGGCCCCACCGCGCGCCGCATCGCGGCATCATATCGCAGCGTATTGCCCGCCGGAATCGCGGCATCGTCCCAGCCGTGATAGAGGAGAAGCTTGCCGCCGCGCTTCAGGAAGGGGGAAATGTCGGGGTCAAGCGCGTCGATGGCGGAGCTCACGCTTGCGCGTCCGGCGCGCCAGTCGCTGTCGAGATTGAAGCGCGCGGGGTCCCATTCGGGATCGTTATGGACGAAATAGCGATAGAAGTTCGTCGCCATGCCTGGCCCCGCGGCGGTCTTGCCGAGAAGCCAGCCCTCCCACTGATATTCGCTGCCTGGCGGAAGGCCGGGCATGACGAGCGCCCCCGAGTCCAGCCGCACGGGAGAATAGACCGCCTTCACCGCCGCCGCCTCGGGCGCCGTCAGGCAGCCCTCTCCCGAAGCGCCGGCCTTGCAGGCCAGTGTGGCCGGATCGAAGCGGCACGAGGCGGGATTGCCGATGATGCCGTCAGCTGCCCCGTCGAGCCGATCGCATTTGGCCATAGCCGCTGCACGGACAAGCTTGAGCTTGTCGGCGAAATTGGGCGATGCCGTCGCCTGGGTCATTTGACGCAGCCGCGCAAAGGAGGCCATCAGCCCCGAAAAATCATTGGCGGGTGCTCCGACTGCAATGGCGTCATAGTCCGCCGGATATCGTTGTGCGAGCATCAGAGCATCGCGGCCGCCGTTCGAACATCCGTGAAAGATCGACCGCGAGGCCTGTTTCCCAAAATAGTCCGCGACGACCGCCTTGCCGAAGAGCGCACCGAGATGGTTCGCGCGGTGACCGAAATCCGCAATCCGTTCAGGCTGGCCAAGCGCCCATTTCGGAGCGGGCGACACATTGTGGCCGGCGTCGGTGACAACGGCGGCGTAGCGGGCGGCTACCGGCCTGCGCAGCGCGAGATTTGCCTGCGCATAGGAACCTTCGAACCCACCCCCGCCGATGCCGACAAATTTCCCGTTCCAATCATCGGGCAGCCAGATTTCGAACTTGATCTCCGATCCGGCTACGGGCTTGGCCACTGCGTTGACACGGCAAAAACCCGGACCGAAGCTCCGCTGAAATGGTGGGAGGGCCGTTCCCGCCGCGACATGGCCGGCGCTCGTCACGACCGCGCCTGCGAAGCTTTTTCCCTCAAGGGCACTGCAACGCGCCGCGAAAGCGCCTTCGCCCGGCTCTCCCGCAGCAACGCTTCCGGAAACCGCCGCACATAGGACCGCGGCAAGACCCGTCCCGATTGCCAGCCACGGACTTTTCACCATCGCGCCTCTCCTGCCCCGCCCGGATCGACCGGGTTGTCGTTCGATGAGATGCGTAGCCAAATCGGATGATCCGGTCAATCTTGACTGCAAATTTGACACGGTCAGTCCGCTCGAATAGTCTGCTTGCGGAAGGCATGCGAAAACGCAGCCACGCATGAAGCGAGGGTGCCGGGTACGGCGCCCCTAGCCGGGGAGAGCCATGCAGCAGATCGGTGATAAAAAGATGTTCGACGACGGAGCGCACGCCGCGGTCGTCATTCCCTTCCCTGCCCGAAACGCCGTGTCCCAAAGAATGCGCGGGACGAAGGCGCCGGGCAACGCGCGCGCAGCGCCGGAACAAAAGCATTGGCGACCGGTCCGCGAGGTTGTGCTGGGACTGATGATCCTTGCCGCGACGATGATGCTGATGGAAGCAGCGCGGCAGCTTTTCTCGGGCGGCTGATGAAAGCGCCGGGGTTAGCGGACGGGCTCAGCCCAGGCCGGCCTCGATCGCCCGGCGCATCGCCCCGATGGCCTCGACCGGATCGAAACCTGCGGGCGTGGGGCCAAAAAGTTCGATCGAATAGTTGCCCCGAAACCCCAGCCGCTCGGTCGCCCGCACGATTGCGGTCACGTCATAATTGACCGGGCGATAGTCTGCATCGAATTCGCTTCCCTTCGCGGAGACGAGATAGAGCCATGGCGCCAGCCGTTCGGCGGCGGCGATCACCGATTCCGTTGTTGCGGCGGGGACATTGCCCCAGTCGAAAATGGTTCGCACATTGCGAAGGTCGACCGCCTCGAGCAGGGCCACGACATTTTCGATCCGGACGCTGTGCCCGAAGTGATTCTCGGTGAGGAGCACAATGTCTTTCGGCGCAGCATGCCGTGCCAGTTCGGTGAAGGCCGACGCAGCTCGCGCAACATCGAAGGGCGATTTCGGATTGAGACTGCTCATGTTGACGCGCACCGAGGGTGCACCGACCAGCGCCGCTCGATCGATCCAGCTTTTTGCGTCGGCGATCGCCGCTTCACGGTCGGCATCGGCCTCAGCACCCAGATCATGACGGCTATCGACCTGGACGTTGATGATATCGACCCCACTCTCCGCGGCCACCGCGGCCACTGCGCGGCAATAGGCGTCCGTGGTTTCCTCGAACTGGAGACTCCAAAGCTCCAGTTTGCGCAGGCCGAGAGTATTGGCGGCGAACTGCGGCGCGCCGAGCAAATCGAGGGCCCCCTTTGGCGGCAGCGGTGCGCCGGACAGCCGAAAAGGGAGCCGGTCGCGAAGCGACACGGTCGTCACGCCGATGCGCGCGTCGGAAAAATCCTGCGCCATCGTGCCGCCGTGGCTTGCGGCCAGCAACGCTGCGCCTGTCCCCGCGAGAAAGGCCCGCCTGTCCACAATATCGTTCATCGCTCTCTCCTCACATCAATCGACATCGCATCTGCCGTTCGATCCGCATTTTACAAGCAGTCTATCCCGCTTGTTATTATAGGACTTTAGCATTAGGATGGGCTGCGGGCTACCGGCAATCAGCCGGAGCCATGTTCAGGGAAGAGGTTATGAGGCGCATCACCGGAAGCCTGATTGCCAGCGCGGCAGCAATCGCTGCAACATCGCTGGCGGCCGCCCCCTCCCCGGTCGCCGACTGGGAGCCGGATTACATATATCATGGCGAGCCGGCCGCGAGCTTCATCAGCATCGGCGACGTCGACTGGAGCAGCGCGGGGCACGAAATCATCGCGCGACCGCGTCCGGGAGGCAAGGGCGGCTGGCTCATCCTGCCTCTGCGCCTTCAGGATGTCGCCGCCTATGCGGAGTTTCGGTGCGCGGCGTCCTGCGAGGCCGGCATCCAGATCCGTTCGTCATCCGGGGCCGAGGGGCAATGGGATGGCACGCTGGCGCGCTTCGGCACTCAATCGGCGAGTGTCACGGGAGTCTCGGTCCAAGATGACGAGGCGAAGTTTACGCCGCTATCCGGCGGGGGCGGCCAGAGCCGTTTCTCGGTTCCCCAAGGGGGCGCGCCGGCCGGTGCAGCGCCTTCCGTGCCGGGTGTCGACAACCCGCTTCGCCCCCTCTTCCCCAAACTGAGCGCCCCGATCGTCCCCCTTCCCGGCCAGGCGGATGCGGCCGCAACCGGTGCGCCATCCTTTGTACCCCCCTCCCCCAGCCGAAGCGCAGACGTTGTTGGCGCCTTCCGCCCCGGCGATTGGAACAACATCGAACTGCTCGGCGACACCGACATAGCGATCGCCACCTTCAACGATGGCCGCAGGCATACCGGGATCATGCCGGGCGGCGCGAATGGCTTCGGCCAGGTGGCGCTCTATGTCGGGCCGGGCTCGGGCGAGATCCGCTTCCGCCATATTGCCGTCAAGGATCTGGGTGCGCAGCAACGGCCCGCCGCGGTCACATCGCCGCGTTACCGCGCGCTCAAGCTGGACGATTTGAGCTATGCGTGGGACACGGCAATCGCCGACATCGACCGCGACGGACACAATGACGTCGTCGCAGGCCCCTATTATTATCTCGGCCCCGATTTCACGCGTCGACGTGAACTCTATGTCGCGAGCAGCTTCAGTCCCGGCAACCAATATGCCGCGAACATGATCACCCACGCCCATGATTTCACGGGCGATAACTGGCCCGATATTCTGGTGACCGAGGCGCGGCAAATGGCGCTTCTCGTCAACCCCCGCGGCGAGCCGAGGCGGTGGGAGCGGCATATGGTCGTGCCGGGCAATATCTCTGAACTCACGCTGCTCGAGGATCTCGATGACGACGGCATTCCCGAACTGATTCTCGTCCAGGCCGGGCGGGTCGCAATTGCAAAGCCCGCGGCAGGCAAAGTTACCGAACCATGGCCGGTGTTCTTCGTCTCAGGGCCGGGAGCCCGGCTGCACGGATTCGGTGCCGGCGACATCGATGGGGACGGCCGCAAGGACATCCTTCAGGCCGACGGCTGGTGGCAGCAGCCCGCAGGCGGCCTCTTTTCGGCTGAATGGCGCTTCCATCCCTATCTTTTCGGAAACCCCGAGCATCCGGGCGATCGCGTCGAAGGCGGCGGCGAAATGGCGGTGGTCGATGTCAACGGCGACGGCCTTGCCGACGTCATCAGTTCCATCAACGCGCACGGCTTCGGCCTTGCCTGGTATGAGCAGGTCCGAAAGGCCGGAAAAATCGATTTCCGCCCGCATTTGATCATGGGTGACTACCGCCGTATCAATCCCGGTGGCCTGACGGTTTCGCAGCTTCACGCCGGCGTCGTCGCCCGCGACGTCGATGGCGATGGCGTGATCGACTTTTTCACGGGCAAGAAGCGCTGGGCCCACCTCGACAGCCACGCCGATCCCGATCCGAATGGGCCCGCCTATCTCCTTCTCTACCGCGGGATAAGGGACAAGTCCGCCGCCGGCGGCGTCCGCTTCGAACCCGAAATCATCAGCAATCGCGCCGGCGTCGGATCGGCGCTCACCGTGGGGGATATCGACGGCGATTCCTTCCCCGATGTTGCGACCTCGGGCGTCGATGGGAGCTGGGTTTTCCTGTCGAGACGGCCAAAAAAGGGCGCCGGGCAATGAGCCATTGCCTCTCTCTGCGTGCCAGCCTCGTGGCCCTGACCATCGCGGGGGCCGTAATACCGGCTGCGATCGGCGCACGGCCTGCCGGACAAGTGGCCGGATGGAACAGCTTCGAAAGCGATGCCGCGGCCAGCCATTATTCGCCGTTGTCTGACATCGACCGCACGAATGTCGGCAATCTGACCCAAGCCTGGGCCTATGAGGTCGGCAACATCGCGCTCTCGTGCGAGCCTCTCGTGCTCTCCGACCGGCTGATACTTGTCGGCGAGAACGGCTCCATTGTGGCGCTCGACCCGGGCACCGGGCGCCAACTCTGGCGGATAGAGGACAATGTCGCCTATCGTGGCCTGCGCGGCTTTGCCTATTGGCGCAGCCCCGATGGCAAGGAAGAGCGCGTCTTCCTGCCATCCGCCACGTCGGTGCGCGCGCTCGACCCCAAAACCGGAACCCTGTATCCGGACTTCCGCATCGATCTTCGCCAAGGGCTTGATCGCGATCCCCAGAAAATTCGGCGGATCGCCCCGACTTCGCCGGGCCGGGTGTTCGAGAATCTGCTGATCCTCGGTTCGATCACAGGGGAAAATTATGGTTCGCCGCCGGGCGATGTACGGGCTTTCGATGTCCGCACGGGCAAGCTTGTCTGGAGCTTCCATACGGTTCCGCGTCCTGGCGAACGGGGCGCGGAGACCTGGCCGGCCGATGCCTGGAGCTATAGCGGCGGCGCCAACGCATGGGGCGGCCATACGGTCGATGAAAAGCGGGGGATCGTCTATTTCGTGACAGGCTCCGCGGTCTATGATTTTTACGGCGGGGACCGAAAGGGCGACAATCTCTACGCAAACAGCCTCGTCGCGCTCGACGCACGGACCGGGAAATATCTCTGGCATTTCCAGGCGGTCCATCACGATCTTTGGGATTATGACATGGTCGCCTCGCCGACGCTGCTCACCGTGCGCCGCGGCGGAAAACGCGTCGATGCCGTCGCGGCCGCCGGAAAGACCGGCTTTCTTTACGTTTTCGATCGCGTGACCGGAAAGCCGCTCTTCCCGATCGTCGAGCGTCCCGTGCCGCAGTCGGATGTCCCTGGCGAATATTCCTCGCCCACCCAGCCTTTTTCCACACTTCCGCCTTTTGCGCGCCAGAGCTTCACCGCGGCCGATCTCGATCCCGAAATGCCCGAGCCGCAGCGCCGTGCCTTTGCCGAGCGGCTTCGCAAAGCCCGGAACGAAGGGATATTCACGCCGCCGACCCTCGACCGCGAAACCGTTCAGATGCCAGGAAATCACGGCGGGGCAAACTGGGGCCAGACTGGAGCGGACCCGTCGGGCCGTTTCTATGTCGTTTCGATCGACCTTCCCGCGATGCTCCAGCTCAAGGCGCCCGTCGACAAGGCCGAACTGGCGCGTATCGCGGCCGCGTCCGGCAGGGGCGCCGCGGTTTACACCGAAAATTGTGCCATGTGCCACGGTGCGGAACGCAAGGGCCAGGCCGGCATTCCCGCTCTCTCGGGCATCGGTACGCGCATGCCGGAGGCCGAATTGCGCTCCGTCATCCGGCTCGGGCGCACGACCATGCCAGGCTTCGCGCATCTGGGGAGCGACGATGTCGATGCCCTTGTCACCTATCTGCGGACCGACGGGCAGCTGACGCCCGCGCAAACGCAGGCTCCGGGAGATACCTCTCGCTCTGCCGCCCCGGAAGCCGAGGCCCGGTCGCCTAACGGCTCGCCGCGGTATCGCTCGGGTTATAATCAGGTCGACTTCACGATCCGCCCGCCCTGGCAAACGCTCACATCATATGATCTCAACAGCGGCAAGATTCTCTGGCAGGTCCCGGTGGGCACCGCAGCGGGACGATCCGAACCGACGGGCCGGGCCTTTATCAAGGGGGGGCTGGCCATTACCGGAGGCGGCCTCGTCTTTGTCGCGACCGAAGCCGATCGCAAACTGCACGCATTCGACAGCGCGACAGGAAAATCGCTTTGGGCTGGGTCACTGCCCTCGCACCCGCGCGGGGGCCTGATCAGCTACCGCTACAAGGGTCGCCAGTTCATTTTGGTGACGGCAGCGTTCGGCGGCATGTTCGCCATGTTCGCCATGTTCGAGATGCCGGGCAGCGCCCCGGGACGCAATTCCTACGTCGCCTTCGCCCTGCCCGAGCGCGATTAGGAGCTCCCTCCATGCATGTCCCGCGACATCGATCTGTAAGAAAGGCCACCATGAAGCTGCACCTGATCCTCCCCGCCCTGCTCCTCGCCGGTTGCGCGCCGATGCAGGGGCCAAACGGTCCTCCGACTGCGGCGATCGCGCCGACCAGAGACGAATTTCCTTCCGTTCAGGCCTTGGCGGACCGTTTGGTCGCGTCTGGCAGCGTCCCCGCAATCTCGATCGCGGTCGGGATCGGCGATGGACCGCCGACTTTCATTTCCGCAGGCCATATCGCCCTCGATCCCGCTTCGCCGCCGACGGGTCCGGATACGCTCTGGCGCATCTATTCGATGACGAAGCCCGTCACGGGCATCGCCGCGATGATTCTCGTCGACGAAGGAAAGCTCAAGCTCGACCAGCCTGTCGGCGACTTCATACCTTCGTTCAGGCAAAGCCGCGTGCTGGTCGATCCCGCCAAGGGGCTCGAGACGCGCGCGGCAACACGCGCCATTACCGTGCGTGACCTGATGACCCATAGCTCCGGCCTCAACTATGCAATCAACGGGAACGGCCCGGCCATCGACGCCCTCAAGAAGGAAGGGCTCGTGCCCTTCATGTTCAATCGTGCCGGTGAAGTAGAATTTCGCCCGGTCCGCCCCACCACGCTGCAAGCCTTCGGCGAGCGCGCGGGCCGGGCCGGCCTCATTGCCGATCCGGGCGAGAAATTCTCCTATTCGATGGGGCTCGACGTACTCGCCGCCGTTGTCGAGAAGGCGGCAGGCATGCCCTTCGAGGATTTTCTGCGCCAGCGTCTCTTCAAGCCGCTCAAGATGGACTCGACCTATTGGCAGGTGCCGCGCTCGGAAGCGGGTCGCTTTGCGACCTTCTATCTTCCGAAGGCGTTCGCCGCCATATTTGCTCCGGGGAGCGACGTCGGCGCAGGCGATAAATATGCCGTCGTCGATGCCGGATCGGATTCGATTTATTTCGACCGCCCAAGCTTCGTCTATGGCGGCGCCGGTCTCGTCTCGACCGCGCGCGACTATGACCGTTTCCTCCAGATGCTTGCTGGCGACGGCACGGCAGGCGGCGTTCGCATCCTGAGCCCGCAAACCGCTCGGCTCGCCAAGTCCAATCTGCTCCCACCGAACGTCCAGCTCTTGAATTTCGGCCCTATCCCACGGGATGAGCCCGCAGGCATGGGAGCCGGGGGTTTCGTGACGACGGCAAAGGTCGACAGTTACGGCCGGCACCGCGGGACTTTCGGCTGGGATGGCGCTGCCGGGACACGCGCCTGGACCGATCCCGTTTCCGGCGTACGGGCCACGATGATGATCAATGGCGCGAGCATTCCCAATGTCGGCGAAGAATTCGACAAGGCCGTCATGGCGGATATAGCCGCGCGGAGCGGACGGCGATGACCGACGGCCGAAGCGAAGCGCAGCCCGCATTCCTCGAGCTCGAAGCTATCGGTAAGACGTACAAGCGGCGCGGCGCGGATGTTCGCGCCGTCGACGGAGTATCACTCACCGTCACCTGCGGCGAAGTATATGGCTTTCTTGGTCCCAATGGCGCCGGGAAAAGCACCACCATCCGAATGGCGCTCGGCCTCATCGCCCCCACAACAGGTAGCGTAAGGCTGTTCGGACACGATCTATCGCGCGACCGCAGCCCGCTGCGCCGCGTTGGCTCGCTTGCCGATGGGGGATCCTTTTACCCACATCTCAGCGGTCACGACAATCTGCGCATCCTCGGCAAGACAATGGGACTTGTCGATCCGCCGATCGACGAGTTGCTGAACCGTGTCGATCTTGCATCCGGCGCGCAGCGGAAAGTGAAGGAATATTCACTCGGGATGAAACAGCGGCTAGGCGTCGCGGCGGCGCTCCTCAACGACCCCGATCTCGTCATTCTCGATGAGCCGACGAACGGCCTCGATGCGGCAGGAATTCGGGACATGCGCGCGCTTATTCGCTCGCTTGCTGACGACGGGAAGGCCGTGTTCCTGTCGAGCCATCTGCTCCACGAGGTCCAACAACTCTGCGACCGTGTGGCGATCGTCGCTCGGGGCCGGCTTTTGCGCGAGGCCCGGATCGGCGAGTTGCTGGCCGCCGATGGGCGCAACATCCTGGAGGTCGGCGATGTCGATGCCGCCAAAAAACTCCTCGCCTCCACATGGCGCTGCCGGGCAGGCGAAGGCCGGATCGAAATCGACGCCGCCCGCGACGATTTGCCCAAGGTGGTCCGCCGTCTCGTCGAGGCTGATATCGATGTCTACGGCCTGCATGCAAAGCAGGAGAATCTCGAAGCCATCTTCCTCGAAATGACGGGAGATCAAGATGATTGACGCGCTTTCAGCCGAGTTGCTCAAACTCTTGCGCTTCCGCGCAACCTGGCTCCTCGCATGGAGCTACCCGATTCTCCTTCTCGCGCTGGGCGCACTTGTGATTGCCTATAGCGTCGTAACCGGAAAGCCGATGGAGTCGCCTTCGGATGCCGCCGGATGGACCGCACAAAGTGCGAACTTCTGGCTCTTTCCGCAGACGACATTCGGCCGGTACCTCGTGGCCAGCTTCGCGGTCTTTTGCACCGCGAGCGAATATGGCTGGAACACGTGGAAGCTGATTGTCCCGGCGCGGGCGCGCTGGCAGCTTATTGCGGCCAAGATCATCGCGGCCTTCGCGCTGCTCATAGCCGCCTTCCTCGCCGCCGATCTGGTCATGCTTGCCAGCGCTCTGGTCGGCGCCGCTGTCGTTGGTCCCGCGATACCGGCGGGGGTGACGGTCGCTGCACTGCTTGCCGCTCATTTCGACGGCTTTGCGGCGGTTCTTGCTCCGACTCTTTATACCGTGGTGCTGGCGACCTGCCTTTCCGTTCTCACCCGGTCGTCGCTGGGGGCGCTCCTTCTCGCTGTCGCGTTCATCACCATCGAAGGACTTTTCCCTGCCGCTGCTCTCCTCGCTCATGGTTATGCGCCCGGGATTACGGCGGCGCTCGCCGAGATGCTGCCGTTTCACCATCTGGCTAATATCAAGAGCTGGTGCCAGGAAGGAAGGACGCTTCACCTGCTTCTTCCTCCAAATAAGGTGGTAGCGCCGGGCTTCGCACATTCGCTGGCCGTCGTCGGGGCGTGGACCGCCGGGCTTGCAACGCTGGCCGTAAAGAGCTTCGACCGGCAGGATCTCAACTAAGGTCTCGCCGGAGCGGCGTGCGGAAAGCGTCGGGCGAGCTTCCATCCGGGGACGCTTCTTCTCCTTTTGGGGCACGCTGTCGGCCGCCCCGCAACGAAAGGGAGGCGGGCATCGCTGCCCGCCATTTTTCAGAAGCCTGCGCCCGCTTTCCCTGAAGACGCCGACTTCGCGGTAGGCCTAGAAGCCCGCGGTGATCTGGAACGCCGCAGTCCGGCCGAACGGAATGCCGTGCGCGTCGGCAATAAGCTTCTCCGCCTGGTAAACCAGCGGAGGCCTGTCATTGAACAGATTCTGGACGGTCAGCGAGAAACGCAGCGACTTGAATGGCGAACTGCGCCCCGCAAAATCGGTTGCGTAGCCGAGGTTGAGGTCGAAAGTCGTGTATGACGGAACCTTCTGGTTTGGAATGACGACATTGTTGGCGTCGCGGGCCTGATCGTTGACGAAGGGTCCGGTATAATTTGCAAAGAGCGTCGCGCTTGCGCCTCGCCAATAGGCGCCGATCTGACCGCGGCCACGCCATTTGACCGGCGTGTTCAGCAGGCCGAGTCGATCAAGATCCGCCGATGACGGCTGCACGCGTTCCTTATAGTTGAGGATGAGATTGGCATTGGCGCCGACGTTCAAAAGAACATCGCCAATTTCCTTCTCCCAGCTTGCGCTGAGATCGAAGCCGTCGGTGAATGTCTGGGACAGGTTGGTGAAGCGCGAATCCAGAACGACCCGGATCGAGCAGAAATTGGCGAAGCCGCCCAGCTGTCCTACCCCAGAGGTCGCCCCGTAGATCGGCGTTCTCAGGAAGGTCTGAAGCGCCGGGTCGGCGCTCGAGATATCGCTGTTGCTGCAGGTCGCCGGATTGTTGATCGGGATGATGTAATTTTCATAACCGCTGTAGGTCGGCGGGTTGCTTCCCGCATCCGGCCCGAGCGGGAACTGCGCGATCGTTGCGGGGAATACCAGCCGGTCGCGAAAGTGGATATTGTAATAGGTCGCATTCGCCTTGAACCCGCCGCCGGGCGTGAACGCTGCCGAGAGCGACCAGTTGGTGGAGCGTTCGGGTTTCAGGTCGGGATTCGAACCGAAGAGAATCCCCGCGGTGGTGAAGCAGAGCCCAGGGCCGAAGCAAAGATCGTTCGTAACCCGGGGGTCAAGGTTCGCGAAGTTGACCGGATAGAGCGACACGAGCCCCGATACATAGGCCGACGGATTCTTGTCGGTGATGCCGGGAGCGCGGAACGACGTGCCCCAGGTGCCGCCGAACGACAGGATATCGGACACGTCCCAGGTAAAGCCGAACTTCGGATTGGTCGTGTTCCCCGTGTCGTCATAATCGTCGTACCGCACCGCTCCCGACACGGTGAAATTCTTCACCAGCGGGATGTTCATGCCATCGTCGACCAGCGGCACATAAAGTTCGCCGTAAAGCGATGTGATCGTGCGGCTGTAATAGCTATTCGACTTGTCGGTCAAAACAGTCGGCACGTTCATGACGCTGCTGAGCGAAATATTCTCGTTCCAGTTATAAACCTTGTTCCGCTCGCCGCCGATTGCGGCGCGCACGGTTCCGCCGGGAAGCGCGAAGAGCGGGCCGTTCAGCTTGATGTTGATATCGTCGATCCCATTGTGGCCGATCTGCTTTTGCGTCCCGGCCACCTTCGCCAGCATCGCCTGCGAGAGCGGTTCGGAACTGAGCGGATTGATCGCGCCGATATCGATCTGATACTGAAGCGCGTCCGGGTTCACATAGCTGTCGATCTGGCAATAGGTGCAGCCCTTATTGCGCCCGTATGTGTAGGAAATCTCGCCCTCCCAGTTGCCCGGAAGCTTGGCTTTGAGGCCCGCCGTCACATTGAACGAACGGTCGGTCCCAAGATAGGTACGTGCGCCAAAATCTTTGAGCGCCGGATAAAGAACGGTAAGGTCGGCGGCAGGCTGCGCCGGGATCGGAGGAATGAACGGCGGAAAGCCAGGAAAGGCCGGCGAGCCCTGCGATACCCCCGGGACATTGTAAACATAGAAGGGATTGGGCGTGTTGGTGACGGCTCCGCTCGCATCGCGAAGCATCGATCGGAGAAGGACCTGCTGGACGCCGGTGGAATTGACTGACTGGGTGCTGCGCGTCACCGTCTCTCGATCGCTGTAACGCCCTTGCACAAATAGCTCGAGCGAATCGCCGAGTTCCTGATTCATGTAAATCGCTACCTGGTGGCGATCCTGCTTGCCGAGATAATCGGTGAAATAGGACAAGTCGGTGAGCGCCGGCTGGTTCAGCAGCAATTGGTCGGCGGTCAGGCCCGCCCCCGCGCCCTGGGGCACGCCATAGAAAATGCTTGCGCCCGCGCGCGGAAAAACGGCGTTAAGCGGCGGGTTCGTTGCCGCATCGGGGGTGACGACGATGGACGGGATGAAGCCGACCGTGGCGATGCCACCGTTTATACGGCGATCGGGACCGCCGAGCGGCGACAGATCGTAGCGCAGATAAGGATTCTTGCCCGCGATATAGGGATCGCGCTTCGAATGGTCGTAGGTGAGAAGGATATTGCCGCGGCCAAGGCCGCCGGCGTTCCAGCTCGTCCCGCCGGTCACGCTGATGCCGCGCTCGAAACCGCCTTGCGTATTGTTGCCGCGCAGCGAAATCTCGACACCCTCATAGTCTTTGCGAAGGATGTAATTAATCACACCCCCGATGGCGTCGGAACCATAGATTGCCGAAGCCCCGTCGGCGACGATCTCGACGCGCTGCAGCGCTGCGAGCGGAACCTGGTTCGCCTCGATCGCCGAGACATTGGCGCCGGCCCCAACCGTGCGGCGGCCATCGACAAGAATCAGCGTGGTGCTCGACGTAGAGGTCAAGCCGCGGAGCGTCACCGAATTGCTGCCTGCTGCATTCTGGAGCGAGATGGTCGAAGCGCCGCCTTCGCGGTCGAATTCGCCCACCCGGACCTGCGGCAGCGTGCGCAAAAGCTCGGCGGCGGTGGAATGGCCGGTCTTTTCGGCATCTTCGCGCGTGATGACGATCGCCTCGGCACCCGTCGGCTTGACCCCGGCGATGCTCGTGCCGGTGACTATGATATCCTCGTCGCTTGGCGCGCTTACCTGCTCGTCCTCAGATCGACGATCATTATTGCCGCTGTCCTGCGCGTAAGCCGGCGTCCCCACGGCGACGGCGGTACAAAAGGCCAGCATGCTCAACGCGGAGCGCAGCGACTCCTTGGTCGAAACGGTCATGGATTCCTCCCCCCTTGGTCCTGCCGGCGTTCATCGACGACTCGGCTTGCTCGTTCACGATATTACAAACACCTCTGCTTGTAAATATTTCCAAGCCAGTCTGACTGTAAAAATGGATATGAAATCCGTATATCATTGGATTTCAGTATTAATTTTTATACTAACCCAGAAATTCATTCAAAATCCATGCGCCTCCTCTTGTGCGAGTTTCATCGCTTTTCGATACTTTCGCCGCTGGATGAATGAGCTCTGATTCCAGGTCAGAACGAGGGTCGAAGCCCCAGATCCACGATCTCGCCCCCCGACGCGACATCAGCATATCGAAGGTTGCTACGGCTTATATGGCGCATCCGGCGGCTCGCCCCTGGCCCGGCATGACCATCAACCACTTTACGGTCAGTGTTGCTTGTATCAATGCCTTCATCCCGCTATCGAATGCAGCAACGCCGGAACGCCGGCATCCGAACAATCTGCCGCGCGTCCCGAACTGACGGACGGCAAAGTTGGAGAGAGATGATATGATCGATCGCCGGACCATGTTGGGTGCAGCCGCCGCTTTGAGCGCTGCGCCCCTCGTTGCAAGCGCGGCGCCACGACCAAAGGCGCGCTTTCCGAAGGGTTTTCTATGGGGAGCCTCGACTTCGGGCCACCAGATCGAAGGCAATAACGTCAACAGCGACACTTGGGTGGTCGAGAATGTGAAGCCGACGATCTACGCCGAACCGTCAGGTGATGCTGCGAACAGCTTCGAGCTGTGGCCGCAGGATCTGGATCTCGTCAAAAAGCTCGGACTTGGCTGCTATCGATTCAGCCTCGAATGGTCGCGCATCGAGCCCGAACCCGGCCAGTTTTCTGTGGCAATGCTCGACCATTACAAGGCGATGATCGACGGCTGCCACGCGCGCGGTCTCGTCCCTTTCGTGACGTTCAACCATTATACGACCCCACGCTGGGTAGCGGCCCGGGGCGGCTGGACCAACCCGGAAATGCCCCAGCTCTTCGCGAACTTCTGTGATCGGGCTGCGCGACATCTGGCCAGCGGCATCGGCTATGCCATGACGTTGAACGAACCCAATCTCATCCTCGTGATCCGTAACGGACTAACAGGGCAGGCCTATGCGGGGATCAAGGCGGTTATCGAAAAGATGAGCGCTGCCGCGGCGAAAGCGGTTGGCAGCGATCGTTTCGTGACGGGCAACACGATCAGCGTCGATGACGTCGACGCTCTGCAGCGAAACATGATTTCCGGGCACGAGGCGGCCCGCGCTGCGATCAAGGCCGTGCGCGCCGACCTCCCCGTCGGGGTGACTCTTGCCATACCGGACGACCAGCCAATCGGCAGCGCCAGCATTCGCGATGCAATCCGGGCCAAGACCTATGGCGCATGGCTCGAAACGGCGCGTAAGGATGATTTTCTAGGCGTTCAGAATTACGAACGCACATTCTGGGACGACAAGGGCGCCGTCGAACTCCATGGCGACGGCGACCGCAATGCCGCCGGCGCAGAAGTCTATCCGCCATCGCTGGCGAACGCCGTGCGCTACGCCCATTCGGTCGCCAAGGTTCCGATTTTCGTGACCGAACACGGCGTCAACGCGCAAGACGATGCCGTTCGTGCGCGGCTGATCCCGGCGGCACTGGCCGAACTCAGGAAGGTGATCGACGAAGGCATTCCGGTGAAGGGCTATCTCCACTGGTCGCTCCTCGACAATTTCGAATGGATTTTCGGTTACAAATATCAATATGGGCTCGTCGCCGTCGACCGGACGAGCTTCAAACGAACCCCCAAGCCGAGCGCGGCGATCTATAGCGCTATCGCCAGACGAAACGCGCTCTGATTGCACCGGGCGTCGCGCGATATATCCGCGCGCGCCGCGGCCGCGCCTATGGCAGATATTCCTGTGACGGGACCGGACGGTGGAAGGGCATATGACCGCGCGGTTTTCCTTGGCCATAGGGCCTATCATGGCTGCGTGTCCGCAGGATGAAAGATGCCCCGCGAGTCCTACAGTCCCACGGCAAGTAACAGAGGCGCGGCATTTATCGGGTTTTCCGATCAAGGTTTGCGATGCGGGGGCGCCGTGTCATTGAACAATCCCGTGAATCCCTTGACGAGCTCTATCTGTGCGGCTCCCTTCTTCACCCGAGTGTCCTTCATACCCGTCGCCGCTATCCCAGTCGCTCCGTATGGATGTTACAAGCAATACTGACTGCTGATTTCAGCGAAAAATCTGAACTATCGCGCCTTCAGCGGCCATCCCGGCCTTGATGTCTTGGGACAATAAACAGTCAGATCAGCTTGCATATTCGTGCCATCTCTCTATTCATTGCAGCGCGAAGCAGCCAAATGTCCTTCGACATCGACAGGGTGGGAGGCGATCAGCCGCCGACACCATGTTGGCGAAACGACAACGAACGGGATGAGGTAAAAGGATGGACTGGAATCGGCGAACCTTGATCGGTGCGGGTGCAGCGCTTGTGGCGATGCGAGGCGCGGGCGCCGTTGCCGCGCAATCGAAGTCGGAACGATTTCCTGAAAATTTCCTTTGGGGCGCTGCCACCTCCGGCCATCAGACCGAGGGCAACAACGTCAACAGCGACTTCTGGGTGGCGGAGCATGTCAAGCCGACGTTCTTCGCCGAGCCTTCGGGCGATGCGACGAACAGCTTGGAACTATGGCCCCGGGACCTCGATCTGGTGAAATCCTTGGGGTACAACAGCTATCGCTTCGGCATCGAATGGTCGCGGATCGAACCCGAGCCCGGCCGATTCTCGATCGCCATGCTCGATCACTATAAGGCGATGCTTGAGGGGTTTCGCGCGCGCGGCCTGACGTCGATGGTGACGTTCAGCCACTGGACCTCGCCGCGCTGGTTCGCCGCGCGCGGTGGGTGGAACAATGCCGATGCGGTCGACCTTTTTGCGCAGTTTTGCGATCGCGCCGCCCGCCATCTGGCGCCGTACATGGATTATGCGATCACGCTGAACGAGCCCAACCCGCTCGTCGCCAGCTTCGAACCGCCGCGCCCCGAACGGATCGCCAAGCTGCTGGAGGCAAATATGGCGGCGGCGGCCAAGGCGGTTGGCAGCGACCGTTTCGCGATGGCCAACATCGGTATCGCTGACCAACAGGCCTATAATCTTCGTATGCTTGAGGCACACAGACAGTCGAAAGCGGCGATCAAGGCCGCGCGCCCGGACCTTCCTGTCGGGGTCACGCTCGCCATGCCAGACGATCAAGAGGCCGGGCCGAACAGCTTGCGCGATCAATATCGGCAGGAGGCCTATGTCCCGTGGCTGGAGCTGGCGCGAGACGACGATTTCCTGGGCGTCCAGAACTATGATCGTGTCTTGTGGGACGCAAAGGGCAAGGTCGAGCCGCCCAAGGGCGACACGCGCAGCGCGAGCGACACCGTCGCCTATAATGCGAGCGGCGGCATCGTCTATCCCGACTCGCTGGCCAATTCGGTCCGTTATGCCCATTCGGTCGCGAAAGTGCCGATCATCGTCACCGAGCATGGTGTGAACTCGGCGGACGACCGCGTCCGCGCCAACCTGATCCCCGCAGCGCTCGCCGAACTGAAGACGGCGATGGACGAGGGCGTTCCCGTGAAGGGCTATCTCCACTGGTCGCTACTCGACAATTTCGAATGGGTATCGGGATACAAGCATCAATACGGCCTCATCGAGGTTGATCGGACGACATTCCGCCGCACGCCCAAGCCGAGCGCGTCGGTGCTAGGTGCGATCGCGAAGCGCAACGGCCTCCGCTGAACCGGCTGCGCCAGCCACCCCTCTGACAGCGGACCGCGCAGACCGACCCGCAGGTTGAGGATCGCTGGCGATCGCCTCTAATGGGCGATGAGCGACATGCGTTCGAAGGGCTTCGTCACCAACGATCCGCCGACCGACAAAATGGAAGATCGCCGTCTTTGGCTGGCTGAGGCGCCTAGCCAAAGGCCGCGAGCGGAATGCTCGCGGCGGCATCATGGGGTTGCGCGACAACTCGCAACCAGCACCGGGCCTGCGGCATTTCTTCTTCGTAAAAGAACCGGCAGGCGAATGAGACCCCGTTACGGAAATCGGCGTCGCTCAGCTTCGCTGCGGCGAGGGCCTGGTCCAGCCAGAGCCAGCCGATAACGCCATGACCGAAGGCGCGCTGGAAGAGCGTGGCGTCATCGAGCGCTCGGTCGGGCGACTTGTCCCGCAGGCGGCCGATGACGGTCTCGATCTCGTCCCAGAGGGCCGCGAGCGCTTCGGCGTGACGCGACAACTCGGCGTCGGCTTTAGCGCGCGCGATCGTCTTGCCGATCCGCGCGCGCAGCACCGCCAACCCCGCGCCATCCGACCGGAGCAGTTTGCGGCCGAGCAGATCCATGGCCTGGATCCCGGTCGTGCCTTCATGAATGGGGTTCAGCCGATTGTCGCGCCAGAGCATCTCGACATCGAAATCGCGCGTATAGCCATAACCGCCGTGCGTCTGGATCGCGAGGTCATTGGCGATCAGCCCGAATTCGGCCGGCCAGGTCTTGGCGATGGGGGTCAGAAGCGCGAGCAGCGCCTCCGCCTCGTCTCCCTCTTCATCCATGAGGCTTGCGCAATAGAGGCAAATGGCAAGCGCGCCTTCCGAATAGACTTTCTGGAGTAGGAGCATCCGTCGGACATCGGGGTGCTCGATGATCGGGACCGGATCGCCGCCGACCGTGCCCGCGGGACGGCCCTGCAAGCGTTCGCGGGCATAGCGAAGGGCATGACGATATCCTCGATAGGCAATGGCCGCAGCGCCCATGCCGACACCGACGCGCGCTTCGTTCATCATCATGAACATCTGAGCAATACCCTGCCCCTCGTCGCCGACGCGCCAACCGACGGCGCCGCCCTTTTCGCCGAGATTGAGGAGACAGTTGGGGGTACCCCGAAACCCAAGCTTGTGATTGAGACCCGCAACCGCAACGTCGTTACGCGAACCATCGGGGAGCCATTTGGGAACGATGAAGAGCGAGAGGCCTTTGGAACCCGCAGGCAAGCTGCCATCCTCTCTCGCCGCCTTGGCGAGCACAAGATGGACGATATTCTCGCTGGCGTCCTGGTCCCCGGCGGAGATCCACATCTTGTTGCCCGAAAGGCGATAGCGTTCGCCGAGCTCGTCCGTGCCCTCGCGGACCGCGCGGGTCCGTACATCGCCAAGGCTCGACCCCGCCTGCGGTTCGGACATGCACATCGTTCCGAACCACCTGCCCTCAATCTCCGGCCTGGCAAAATAATCGATCTGGGCGGCGCTGCCAAAGGCGCAAATCAGGCGCGCATTCGCCGCCGTGAGGAGCGGATAGGCCCAGGTGGCCACATTGGCGGACGAGAAGATCCCGCCTAGAGCGAGGCCGATGGTTCCGGGAAGCGCCAACCCGCCGAGCGCTTCGGGAAAGGTCGCTCCGAAAAGGCCCGCCTCGCGCACCTCGCGCATCGCCTCGCGCGCGGCCGGCAGGATGCGGACCTCACCGCCATCAAGCCAGGGCTCCTCGACGTCGGACTCGCGATGATGGGTGAGAAAGGAAGAGGCCGCCATGCGCAGCGCCATGTCGATTATGGCCGTGTAGGTGTCGCGTGCCTCCTCATCGCCTACGCCCAGCCATTCGAACAGCTGGAAGGAAAGCAATCTGGGAGAAAGCAGAAGGTCGCTCATATGATATGGTCCACGATATTGACTACGCCGCCGGGCAGGTGCGCTCAGCTAACGCTCGCAGGAGACAAGCACAACCATAACCAGTCAACTTGGATTGTAAATTATTGTGGGGGCCGCCCACTGCCTGCGTGGACGTCAAGCGGCTGCGGGAATATCGCCCGAATATTACCCGCATGGCGGCACCCAACTCAGATGGAAGAAGAGGGGGTAAAGATCAGGATCAACGCGAAGGCCCCGTTCAGTCTTGCAGCCCGGTCTCGAGCGACTTCGCGCCGTGAAAATGCACACGCGCGAGCCGGAGCAGGTGGCGCCCGGAACCGATCTCGCGCATTGTCTCGCCGTCCGCAAGCGTATAACCGGCCGGCGCGCGGAACTGCGCGGTCGCACCCGGCGGCACGACAAGCTGGGCCACGAAGGCGCCCTGCTCGCACTCCCAGCGGATCGCGGCCTCGCCATAGGCGGTCTTCAGTGATGCACTCGCCCAGTCGAGGCCGCCGCCGGGCTCGGGAGCAAAGACGATGTGACCAAAGCCGGGCTTGGCGGCGTCGGGCGCGATCCCCGCAACATTCGCGTAGAGCCAAGCCGAGACCGCCCCATAGGCATAATGGTTGAAGGAGATCATCGAACTGGCCTCCTCGGCCTCCATGTCGCCGGCGTGGAGGCTCCCGTCAGCGCCGACGGCGTCCCAGCGCTCCCACATCGTCGTCGCGCCACGTTCAACCTGATAGAGCCAGCCGGGACACTCGCGGTTGAGGAGCAGGCGGTAGGCCGCCTCGGTCTGGCCAGTCCGGCTCAGCGCAGGAAGGATGAGCGGCGTGCCGAGAAACCCCGTCGCGATGCGCCCGCCGCTGCGCTCGACAAGACCGGCGAGGCGCGCGCCGACGGCGTCGCATTCCGCGGCCGGCGCGATGCCGAAGGCAATCGCGATAGCGCAGCCAGCCTGGGTGGTCATCGCCGCATCGCGCCAGCGCGCCCAGGTGGTTGCCGCCACTCGCTGCGCCAACGCTTCATATCGCTCCGCGTCAGCGTCATGGCCGAGTATTGCCGCCGTTTCGGCAAGACGCGCCGCGCTGTAGGACAGATAGGCGGTGGCGATAAAATCGCGGTCGGTCGTCGCCATGTGTGGCTGTCCCGGCGGCGCGCCCGGGTCGAGCCAGTCGCCGAAATGGAAATCGCCCGTCCAGACGCCCTCGGCGTCGAGGCGCGAGGCGCCATAATCGACCCAGCCACACATGCTCGGATATTGGCGCTCGAGCGTACCAAGATCGCCATACAGCCGGTACAGCGTCCAGGGAACGAGCGTCGCCGCATCCCCCCAACCGACGCCGCCAAATTCATACTCGTGGCCGCGAAGGATATTGGGTACGACCGACGGAATATTGCCATCGGCGCGCTGCTCGCTCGCAAGATCGACGAGCCAGCTTGCAAGAAAGCTGCGCGCATCGGCATTGAGGCAGGCGGTTTCGCAAAAAACCTGGATGTCGCCGGTCCATCCGAGCCGCTCGTCACGCTGCGGGCAATCGGTGGGCAGCGCGATGAAATTGCCCTTCTGCGACCGCACGCTATTCGCGAACAAGCGGTTCACGTCGGAATTGGAGCAGGCGAAGCGCCCCGAATAGTCGAGGTCCGAACCGATCTGGACGACCTCGACATGATCGATCTCGACCCCCTCATCGCAGCCAATTTCGGCATAACGAAAGCCGTGAAAGGTGAAGGATGGCACGAGTTCTTCGGTTTCGGTATCGCCGCGCAAAATGTAATTGTCCGCCGCGCGCGCATTGCGAAGCGGTGCGAGGTGCAGCGCGCCGTCCGCCTCGAGCATTTCGGCATGACGCACCCGCACCGCGGCACCGCGCGGACCGCACGCGCGGATATGGAGATAACCTGCAATATTCTGGCCGGCATCAATTCGGATCCGGCCCGGCAGACGCTCGATTGCAGCCGGTTCGAAGCGATCGAGAATGCGGATCGCCGGCATCGCGCGCTGCTCGAGCCGAGGCGGCAAGTCGAGACTCAGCACATCCTCCCAGCTCCCGTCGTCATAGCCGGCCTGATCCCAGCCATCCGGCTCCGCGCGCCGGTCGACATCAACCCCGTCATAAAGTTCGGCCATTTGCACCGCACCATAGCCGCCGCGCCACGACGAGTCGGTCGCGATCACCTGCCGCTCACCCGAACGGGTGACGATCTCGATCTGCGCAACGAGCGCGGTCGTGTCGCCATAATGGCCGCGCTCGCCGACCCAGCCAAGCTCGCCGCGCCACCAGCCGTCCGAGACTTCGGCCGCAATACAGTTGCGCCCGGCGCGCAGCAGCGGGAGAATATCATAGGCAGAGAAAAGCATTCGGCGCCGATAGTCGGTCCAGCCCGGTTCGAGCAGGTCGCCGCTGACCGGCGCACCGTTGATGCGCATCCGGTAGACGCCGAGCGCCGCCACATAGAGGCGCGCCGAGACGCAATCGTCGATATCGAACTCCCGCCGCAGGAGGGACACCGGGGAGTGGCCGGTTTTCCCCGCGTTGGAACGCGGCGAGATCGCCCGCGCCGCCCAGTCGGCCCGTTCGTAAAGGCTCCCCTCGACGCGCGCGGCATCGCTCCATTCGCTCCAGCCAAGGCCGGTTCGCACGCGCACACGCCACCAACGCACTTCCCGGCTTTGCAGCGGTCTTCCCGGCCAGGACGCGAAGAAGGGCCGCTCGCTTTCGATGGGCGGAAATGTCTCGGCGCCAGCGCCGAAGTCGGGGCTATCGGCGACCGCGAGTTGATAGGCCAACTGGCTAACGGCGTCGCGAGACGTCGACAGACGCCAGGCGAGACGCGGTGAGGAAAAAGCACAGGCGGCGAGACCCGAATCATCCTCGGTCCGCAAATCCACGGGCAGAACCCCGGCGTCACGCGCCGGTTCAGAAACCGCCTGGGTCAAAGCCACCTCGCGTCCGAAATGCGCGCCAGGCCCGTAATGCAAATTGTCATCAAACTCTCCAGTTGGCGAGACCGGCTCGGCACAACGAACAAGATAATGGCCTCCCCGTGAGTCGGGGAGGCCGTTCCCCCATATTGATACCATGGCCGGCTCCTGCCGGCACATCTATCAGAATTTGGTCCGTAGCCCGATCTGGACAAGGCGGCCCAAGGTCGAACCGTTGGTATAGCCGCTGTTACCGCCAAAGGCAGGGAAGTTGTAGAATGGCGGGTCCTGATCGAACAGGTTCGTGACATTGAGGGTCAACGAGGATTCTTTATTCAGCCACGATTCGGGAAGCTTATATTCGAGGAACGCGTCCACGGTCGTGAAGGAGCCAACCCTGCTTTGCGCCTGTGGGAACGGATTGGCAGGGTTGGCGGCGATGATCGGGTCGAGATCATATCCGCTGCGGTGGTTGACCGACGCCGAAATGGTCAGCCGGTCGACATTGGCGCCCAATGTTCCGATCATTTGCAGGCGACTGACATTGTCGCCGATCCGGTCGACGAACGGCGCGCCGGCGACGATCGCCCTGTCGCGATTGAGCGTGTAGGTTCCGGCGACGCTGGCAAAGACCCTCCCCGACCCGACCGGGCGGTGATAGGTGACATTGAAGTCCAACCCGTCCGTCTTGATCTCTCCAAGATTCTGGACGCGCCAGTCGAGCACCGCGACCGTGGGCGACTGGAAGACGAGCGCGCAGATCAGCGCCGGCGGGAGCGGAATTGTGTTCAACAGCGAGAGATTGGAATATTGCGTTACCGCAGCAACGCACGAGGTCGGATCCTGATAAACGCCGGCTGACAGAATATCCGGGGTGACGGGAGCGCCGGCGAGCAGCGATATTTCCTTTTTCAGGTGGACGTTCCAATAGGTCGCGCTGAGGTTCAGACCCGGCACGACCGGCGGCTCGAGTTCGAGGCCGAGCGACCATGTCGTTGCCGTCTGCGGTTCGACGTCCGCACCGCGGTTACCGATCAGGATGAGCGCCCCCGGCGCCGTCTGGCCCACCACCACGGGACCGGGGACCGGAACCACAACGGTGACGCCCGACATGTCGATGAGCGCGGGCGCGTTGAACGATTTGCCCCAGTTGCCGCGGATCTTGACCCAGTCGACGGGTTCATAGGTCAGGCCCAGCTTCGGATTGAACGTCCCGCCCTGGTCCGAATAATCGTCATAGCGTGCCGATGCCGAGAGGGTGAGCGAATGCAGGCCGGGCTTCTCGTTATCGGCGCCGAACAGCGGAATGGCGATCTCGCCGAACACCGCCTTCACATTTCGTTTGAGCCGGGTGAAGGGAACGCTGTCCTCCGCGCCATAGGCGGTGGGCGATGCCGTCGCGACGGCCACCTTTTCGCGGTAATATTCGGCGCCGAAAGCAAGCTTTGCATTTCCGCCCGGAAGGGCGAAGAGCGTGCCATCGGCGATAATCCGGCCATTCACCAGGCTCTGGTTCCCCTTCCCGAAATTGTGAAGAACCGAGGCGGCCAGCGCGCTCTGGCTGTTGGATGCGAGGTCGTAATAGTTGAGATTGGCGACCGCGGCGGTTTCGTTGATC
>JBGTUD010000006.1:0-34344 GCA_041939405.1 Sphingopyxis sp.
TTGTTCATGAAATGTTCCACGCGGCGTATCAGCGCGCGGCCGGGTTCGCGTCCGCCGCGCAGGTCGCTGACGAGGCGCGGATCGCCGACCGCGGCGCGGCCGAACACGCTGGGCGGCATCGCCGATTCTTTCAGAAATGCCTCGATCCGTGTGACCGGCCAATAATACCGTGACGGGATATGCGGGGACATCGGGGCATTTGGGCGGGACCAAACTGGCCGAAATCCGGGATTTTTGCGGCTTCGACGTGGGATATCGAATTTTTGGCCGGGATGACGTGCATTGCGGCGAAAAGGGCGTTTCAACGCCCCTGAAAGGCGCAGAAACCCGTCGGCGCGTCACAGTTCTGCGGTTTACGAACAGTGACGCGAAGAATGGCGGAAATCCGCGGCGTTGAGCCCGATCGAATTTTTGGCCGCTCGCCCCGAACTGTGACGCGAACTGTGACGCGAAATCACCTGCTGCCCCCTCCTGAAATAACCAGCTCGCCGACGCGCTTGGCGCGGTCCATTCCGCCGACCGAATAGGTGGTCTTGATCGCCTCCATTTCGAAGCCAGCGAAGATAGCGCGGACGTCGGGATGATCGTTGATGCTGAGCAGGAAGCGCCCGCGAATGGCGCCGAGCTGCTCGGCCATTGCCTCGAACTCGCGCCGCTCAAAAAGCGGCTTGCGATCGTCGCCGACATAGTCGCGCTCGGACCCGAAATAGGGCGGATCGAGATAGAAGAGCGTCCCCGGCCGGTCATAGCGGGCGATGAACTCCGACCAGGGCAACCGTTCGATCGTCACGGGTGCCAACCGCTCGTGGGCCGCTTCGAGCAAGGGCGCGAGCTTCGTGATATCGAAGCGCGCGGTGGTCGTTGGCGAGACGCCGAAGGCACGGCCCGCGACCTTGCCGCCGAACGACGCCCGCTGAAGATATAGGAAGCGCGCGGCGCGCTCCAGATCGGTCAGCGTCGTCGGATCGGTGCGGAGGAGTTGCTCGAAGCCAAGCCGCGTTGTCAGCTGGAAGCGGAGCATATCCATGAAGGCGATATAGTGCCGCTGAAGGATGCGAAAGAAGGTCGCGACGTCGGCCGACCAATCGTTGATCGCCTCCGCCTGCGGTCGATGATCCCGACGCAAAAAGATGCCGCCCATGCCGACGAAGGGCTCCGCATAGGTGATGTGCGGGATGGCGTTGATCCTCTGGACGATCCGCTTGGCGAGGTTGCGCTTGCCACCGATATAGCCGGCGGCAGGACGGGTCGGTGCCACGGGCGACAGCCCCGCGGCGGGAGAGAAAGACGGACTCGACACTGTTATCAATGTTCCCTAATCGTTCCGCCGTCCGGACGGACAGGCGGGATGGTTCAGCTCTTCGTTTTCTAGAGCGGAACCGGTTGGGCCATGACGGGTATCGTCCGTCGGTTAAAGGGCGCGCCAACGCCCTTTCCCCCGCCTCTTTCGGCAGGAATTGAGAATTAACCGGCGCGGTGCTATATGGAGCACAGGACGCGCGTGACACGGTGAACCTTGCGGCCGTAGCACGCCAGCCATCGGGCCGGCGAAGCGCCATGCGAGGGATGCAAGTCCTCGCCGCGCGTCCACCTTCCCTACCGACGATCAAGGACGATCTCCGCATCGCGCAGCAGGCGCGGGAGCGACGCTTCGTTCTGGCGCCGGACGCTGACTACGAACAGGCCTTCGCCGCTGGCGGTCCGCTTCACGATCGCGACCACCCAGGCGCCGCTTTCCTCGCGCGTCACGATCAGCACATTCTCACCGTCGCGCGCGACGACGTCGGGACGATCGCCGAGGCCGGGGAGCTGGCGATAGATGTCGGCCGCAAGGTCGCCGCGCTTGTGCAGCTGCTTTGCCATCGTCTGTTCGGACAGGACAGCGACGCGCGCCTTCGCGCCGATCGCATCGGCCATCATGTCGTCGAGGATCATGACCGGGAATTGCGGATCGGGCAGCGCGAGAAACTGATCGAAGGCGGGATCGGCGACCAGCTCGCGCAGCGTCTGCCGCGCGACACCTTCGAGGCCGGCGCCGATCGCCGAGGTCAGCGACGCGGTCGCGCGATCGGCGAGGACGCGCAGATGCGCGGTGCCGGGATTGTATCCGAAGCCGGGGGTGATCCCCTGCGGCACCGACACGATTTCGCCGGCGGCGGTGATGAAGTCGCGGCGCGGCGGATTGGGCGCCTGATCGACCTTCCAGCCCATGCGGCGCATCCGCGCTTCGCTGACCTGCTCGACGCGGCAATTGCAGCCCCAGCCGTTCGGCGGGAACATCCACTGCCACGCGGGATCGTCGACGGGCAGGATCAGGCCGTGCCAGCTCTTGTGATCGAGGCGCGGGTGCTTGCGGAAATGATCAGAGCGGTAGCGCAGATAGGGGAACAGCGCCTTTTCGCGCTGATATTTGCGCCAGCGGCCCGCCGCCATGCTCATCCGGATATTGGTCCGGTAGATGGTGCGCAGGCGGCTTTCGTCGACGATGACGGGATCGGGCGTGCCCGTCAGTGCCTCGTCCTGGACGACGCCCCACCAGCCATGTTTCTTCAACTCGGGGAGCAGGTTCGCCTTCCACTGCTCGAACGTGCCGCCATTGCGGATGACGTCGTCGAGCGAGTTCTGGACGGCAGTGAGAAGATCGAGCTTCGCGATCTTGGCGACCGTGAAATAAGCGGCGTGCTCGCCCTCCCACGTATCGGTCCAATGCTCGGAAAAGCGATAGTCCGATCGCTCGGCCCAGGCGGCAATGATGTCGCCTGGGTCCATGTAGATCGTGTCGCGGAGGTCGGGGCGTGTCGTCATAGCAGACCCTCTGCCTTGAGCCGTTCGACCAAGGTAATCGGCATGTCGTCGACCATTTCGCTCTGGGTCTCGCGAAACAGATCGCAGATGCGACGCCAGCGCGACCACCAAAGCTGCCCCGCCATCCTCATGCCGCGCTGGTCATCCTTTGCCTCTGCCGCGCGATATCGCCGCGCGTATAGCGAGAGACGCCGCCGCCATTCCTTCGGCACGGTGCGCCAGTGCGGCCCGCAGATGATTTCAGGCGGCGAGCCATCGTTATGCGGCGCGGCGCGAGTCGTCCCCCGCTTGCAGCCGGGCACGAGGCAATTGACCCGTGGATATGTCGGCCGCGCTCGCTTCACGCTGGCAACGCCAGCGGAGCAGTTGAGCCGCCGACACCCATATGAAGCTGGACGTCATGGCCCGCCTCGCGACCGCGCCAATAGTCGTTGCCCGCGACTCGGCCTTTGAGCTTCGCAGCGCGGGAGCCGATGGGCGCGAGGTGCGGATGCCGTTCGGCCAGATAACGGCCGATCAGCTCGTCCTCTTGCGGCTCGGGCATCAGCTCGGCGATCTTCTGGAAAACGGCGATCGCCCATCCTTCGCAGAAGATGTCGGCGCGCTGGCGTTTCCGCGCTGGTCCGCACCGCTTGAGCTGCGTCCGGATATAGTCCGCGCGCGCCGCCTTCAGCCGACGAAACAGCACGGCGAACGCATAGGAGGCGATCTCGGCCGCCGGTGCTCGCCCGACATAGGTTCGATCGCCGCAGGCGGTGATGAAGACTTCGACCCCGAGCGCGCGGCGCACGGTGGCACACAAGATGCCTTCCCATCGCGGCGGCCGCTGCGTTCGCGAAGCGCGCGCGGTCGCCTCCTCAATCTCGGCCATCGCAATATGTGCATCGCTGACGCCATGTGCGTCCATCATTTCGCGCGCCTTCGCGAGCGCGGCGGCCGCCCCGTGCTCGGTCGAGCCTTTCGCCAATGCGAGCAGCTTGCGGATCTTGTCGATGATCGCGCGATCAGTCATCGTCGCCCTCCCCGGCATCGAGCGAGGCGGCGAGGCCTGCGGCTTCGAGGTCGGCGGCGATCGGCGCGGTGTCGCCGGGGGCGGCGCCGAGGATGGCGAGCAGCTCGGCGGGAGAGCGGGCGGCGCGGATCGCGCCGAGCAGCGGTTCGGTGAGGGCGCGGACGGCGCGGTAGCCGTCCTCGGCGATCAGATCGTCGACCAGCTTGTCGGTCGCATTGTCGGGGACGTCGCCTTCGGCGAAGCTCGCCTGCCGGATTTCCTTTTCCCACTCCGATTGGATCGGCTCGAAAACCTCAGGGCCGAAACGCAGCTCGCCGCGGAACGGCGTCACCTTCGTCAGGTCGACATCGCCCGGCCAATAGGTGAAGGTGATGTGCGGCATATAGTCGGGGTAATCCCAGCTGCACCCGGCATCGCGCATCTCGCGATTGCGCTGGTTGAGGTGGCCCGAGAAAAAGTGCAGCGCGACGGCGCCGTCGGCACCGATCCGGTCGACGAGGCGCGGACCGCCGAAGGGGACGAGGTGCTCGCTGGTGTCCGGCCCCCAGCCCCAAAAGCCGCCCATCTTCATCCAGTTCACCGGGCGGCTGGAATACATGACGGTAACGTGCAGATCTTCGGGCCGCATCAATTCGGCGAAGCCCTCTTCGCGCGCCCAAGCGAGAAGCTCGGCCGCGCTCTCCTCGGTCAAGGGGCGGTAGACGTAGAGCGGACGCGGATCGTCGGCCGCGAAGCTGATATTGCGGTCGTTGACGTTCGGATTGGCGGGATCGTTGTCGTTCGCCTCGCCGCCGTCGGGGTCGTCGACGTCGGTCTTGTCGCCGTCTGCGGGATCGGTCGCCGTCGGTTTGCGGACATAGCCGTCGCCATAGGTGTCGCGGAAGCTTTCCTCGGTCCGCACCCAGCCGAGCCGGTCAAGGATTTCGTCGGTTTCGGCCTGCGCCTTGGTGTCGGCTTCCTGCTCGACTGGGCGCGAGACGATCGGGCTGGCGACGTCGGGGCCATAGTTGAGATCGGTCCACCAGCGGGGCACCTCGGCATTGAAGCTGTCGCAGAGCAGGTCGGAGTCGGACTTGACCACCTCGAACTTCACGTCCTGATGCACCTCGGCCTGGCTCCGGCTGGAACCGTTCTGCGTCGTCATGGTCTGCGACAGGATGATCTTGGCGATCATCTCATCCATGTAACGGCAGAGTTCCGCGTAATTGGCGGTTCCGGAGCGTGCCGCCTCCAGGAAGAGGATTTCCATCCCCTCCGGAACCACAATGCCGCTATCGGTCGCGATCGCCTGTAGCGCCGAAAGCAGCCGCGCCTGCTCGGACTTGGGCGTGCCGGGACGAAATTTGCCTACCGCGGTCGGCGAGCCGAATTTGTCGAGGAACGTGTTCCAGAAACCGATGCCGTTGCGCTTGAACAGCACCGGCCAATAGAGCCATTCGGCGAGACCGCGACCGTAGGGCTCGTCGTCGTTCGACCCGCCCGACTTGAAGACCCAAAATTTCTGCTCGGGCATAATTTCGCCCAAGCCGCCCGCCATGGTCAGGAGGCGCAGTGTCGATTTTGCATCGTAACGGAAGCGGCGAGCATGGCGGACCCTGACGCGGTCGAGGTCGTAGATGCCGCCCCGCACCGCCCACATGATCTCGGCGACCGCATAGCCGTTATAGATGCCATAGAGCATCTTGTCGGTGATGCGGTCCCATCCGATGCGGTTCATCGTGGCCGAGAATTTTTCGGCCGCCTCAACCGATCGCGGATCATCCTCGTCGCCGGGCAGCACCGACCAGGTGTGCTTTACGACGGCAAGGCGACGTTGCTGGAAGCAGGATTTGACCTGATCGTCCTGATAGACGCTGTCGTAAACGCCCCAGTCGACCGCGCCGAGAAGGCGGGGATCGGCAGGCTGGCGAAGGCCCGACGTCCACGGCTGGGTGATGTCGCGGCCGTCGGCCGTCGTCGCGATCTCCGCGCCGAGCTGCCCCGGCAGCTTGCGCTTCGCGGCCGCCGTCCGCTTGCTGGTGCGAGCGTTCATAGCCCAAATCCTCCGAAAGAGCGGCGCGACACGGTGCCGAAGCCGCGGTTGGTGATGCCGAAGTCGCCGACGTTGCTCGTGCGCGAGCCGGCGCTCATGAATTCGATGTCGCCGGGATCTTCAGCGGCGGCGGCGATCAGATGCATAGCGGCGATCGCGGTGTCGCCGTGGCGCTTGGCGACCTTGCCGTCTTCCTTGCTCCGCTGCGGACCATCGGGGATTTTCGGGATGCCGCGCACGAGTTTGATCATGCGGAAATCGTCCAGCACACCCTCGTCAAACGGGATGATGTATGTCCGATCCTCGATCCCGCCCTTCAGCAGCGGCATATATTTCAGGTAGGTCTTGTCGCTCGCCATCACCGCCTCGATCACGTCGAAGCCGAAGAGCATCTGCATCTTTTCGGCGAGCGCCGAGCCATTTCCGCGCGCATCCATCTTGCCGCCCGCGAAATGCGGGACGCGCCGGATCAGCCATTCGAGGATGAACTCCTGATCCGAGAAGGGGACGTTCCGCATTTCCAGCGTGAGCCGGCAGATGAGGCGCATATATTCGTCATACTGGCCGAACATCACGGGCGATACGTCGCCGCTGCGCGCGAAATCCTGCCCCATAAAGGTGCGGCGCATGGGGGCGAAGTTGGCCAGCCACGGCTTGACCTCATCCTCCAGGAATTCGAGCAGCCAATCGCGTCGGCGCTCCTCGTCCCAGCGTTCGAAGCCGTCGGGGCAGCGCAAGCGCACTACCGGGAGATCGGCCGACATCGCTTCGATGATCGTGGCGCGGGCGAGATAGGTGCCGGTGCCGCGCGAGGGGATGACGTCCAGTTCCTCGTCGGCCGCGTCGCCGTAGGTCTTGCGGAGATCGGCTTCCCACTTCGCCTCGGCCTCGGGCGTCCAGTCCTTGCCCTGGACGAGGCAGATGCGCTTGTAGAGCCCAGCAGCGATCGCATCCTTCAGCGTGATGCGGTGGACGTGGCCACCGCGCTTGCCGGCGCGGATCTCTTCGACCAACGTATTGAAATAATTGTCGGTGCCGTCGTGGGTCGAAATTACGACGACGCGGCCGCCCCACATGAGGGCCGCGAGGATCGCCTTGATCAGCTCTTCCAGATTGTCGTGAAAGGCCGCTTCATCGATAATGAAGATGCCCTGTTTACCGCGCACCGATCGCGGGCTGGAGGGGAGCGCGACGACGGCCTTGCCCGACGGAAAGTCGATCCGGAAGGATTTGATCGACTTGCCGGCGTCGCCTTTGATCAGAAAGCCGCCGCGCGCCTCCTGGACAACGCGATCGGAGCGGAAATCGCCGTCGGCAGCATCGACCAGGACTTTGCCCGCGGTATCGAGATAGCTGCCGTCGAAGCGGCGCTGGACGAAGCTCTCGGCCCGATCCTCGTCGGGCAGCGAAACGCGGACATCCTCGAACGCCTGCGCGAAATCGGCGCAATAGCCGATGAACTCGCGCGCCATGTCGAGGTTGTAGCCGATGTAGTAGACGTTTTGCGCACCCGTCGCGACCGACGCCATAAGGTTCGCCCAGGGCGAGAAGGCGTAGGACAGGCCGATACGGCGCGACTTTTCGACGACGAGGAACTGATGCTCCTCGGCGAGTTCGATGCTCTCGACCTGATAGGGCAAGAGGACGGTCGGGGCTTCGATCGCGGCGCTCATCGGCGGCGTATCCGGCTGTTACGGCGGGTGCGCGGAAGGGGGCGGACGGTCGCGTCGGGATCGAACCACGGCACGTTCCCCGCGATGATGTCGTCGATCAGGCGACGGCCGATGGCGATGCCGGCAACACCGTCCAGGCTTATGAGGTCAACGTGTGGAACGGCGTGGTTGGTGCGGCGCGGGCGGCGATGGCTGGAGACGCGCATGATCCAGCGGCGCCGGGCGCGATCGGTCATTGCGAGATAGATGCTTCCGGAAGCACGGATGCGGCTGCGCTCCAGCTTGTCGATCGCGAGCCCCTGCGCAATCGCATAGTCGCGCAGCGCGACGGCGAGCGGAAACGGCGTTGCGGCGATGACGCCCTGGTCGGGGCGCCGGCCGGCAAAACGCAGCAGCGGCTCGGGCTGGCCTGCCCCGCTCATTGCGGCTTTTCCCGCATACCGAGGATGCGGCGGCGGATCGTGTCGATCTGCGCGTCGCCGGCGCCCGCTTCGGTCAACGCCTCGACGGCCGCGTCGGCGGCGCGCTGGCGTTCGCTGGCGCGGACCTCTTCCTCGAACTCGCGCTTTTCGCGCATCGCCTTGATGACGCCGTTTAGGGCACGGACGAGCTTGGCGATGCGATCGGCGTTCGCGGGCTCGTCGTCGTCGCCCATGGCATCCATTGCGCGCAGAACTTCCGACTGCGCGCGATGGATGGCGATGTCGATCAGGCCGGTGTCCACGCCGGCGGGCAGATGCTTTTGCATCGCCTGCCGGACGGCGCGATCGCGAATGATGGTGTCGACGAGCGGACGGTAGCGGTTCGCGTAGCGGCCGACGGCGGAGCGCGAGACGCCATATTCGGCGACCGCTTCGTGGATATCGTCGATCGTGTGCTCGCCTTCGGCAATCAGCCTTTCGACGGCAGCCTGAAGCGCGGGATTGCGCTCGATAGAGGAACGGGGCGCCACGTCATTCGCCCGTCTTGTGGCGGCTGACACCCTCGAAGCGCAGACGGCCCATCGCCGCGTCGCGGCCGTCGCTGGTGGAGGCGATGACGAGCATCGCCGGCGTTTCAGTGATCTTCAGTAGGCCCTTGTCGGCGAGCCAGCGGATTTCCTCGGCGACGTCCGAACGGGCGACGCGGTGGCCGATCTCGTTCAGCAGGATCGTGGCGGTGTCGTCGTCGACCTCGCCGCCGACATCGAGGATCAGATCGAGGATGGCGCGACGAACGGTCGGCGCGATGGCGGGATGGATCACCGGCGTCCCTCCGGCAGCGCGAGCGCCTGTATCCACTGGCTTTGCGCCTGGAGCTGGCGGTTGACGCCCTCGATCCCGCCCTCGACGCGGCTTAGCCGCGCGATCGCGTCGGCGAGCTGGGCGAGCACCTGGGCGCGGGTCGGCTCACTTTCGATGTCGTTCCGCAGCTCGCGCAGCTCGACTTCCAGCAGCCCCACCTTGGTCTGGAGCTTGCCGATGTCACCGACGGCCTTGTTGAAGGCGGTCAGTTCGGGAAATTTGGTGCGGAGCCAGAGCAGGCCGACCGCGAGAAGGATCGGCATCGCGAAGACGGCAAGCGGCCAGAAAACCATGACCTTTGCCAAAAGAGAACCCATGTGAAACCCCAATGCAGATGCAAAACAGGGCGCCTTTCAGGCGCCGCGCGTGGGGATCACATTGTCAGAGACGAGCCGCCGGAGCGGGCAGCCGTTCGCGGCTTATGCGGCTATTCCGGCGAGCGCGAGGAGTTCGGCTTCGGACAGATTACGGCTGCTGCCGTCCGGCCACGTCGCGAGATAGACGAGAGGTTGGGTCGGGATCAAGCGCCGGCACGGCTCGACGTATATCGACCGAGCGAACAGGATCGCGGCCGCCTGATAGGTGGGATCGATGATCTCCATCACGTCGTGGTTGAGGAACGCGCTCAATATATCGCCTTCACGCGCCTTCAGCGTCGCCCACAGCCGCCGCGCCAGATGCTTGCCGATGATGGCGTCGGGCTGATCGGCCGCCGCCGTCATCGACCGCGCGAGCGCGGCGGTTTCAGGAAGCGGCCGTTGTTTCATCGTCGATCGGCGCCGGGGCCGCAAACATGTCGAGCTGGCGCGGGTCGGGCTGACCCCGGCGCGGGATATAGGGCTCCACCTCCTCGCCCTCGTCGGTCTTGTTGACGAGATAGCCGAGATAGCTGCGCGACGTCTTCAGGATCGGCGCCGCCTCGGCGATCGTCATCTTCTTTTCGCGGCAGGCGGCGATGATACCGGCGCGCCGCGCCTCGTTGAGCGCCGGGCGGCCGACGGGCACCCACAGCTTGTTGCCGCCGTAGATCCGCGACATGATCGCCGCGCCCTCGTCGCCGAGGAACGAAGCCATGCGGTTGTTGGCCGGATCGCTGGGGATGTCGATCTGTTGCCCGCCAAGGGCGTCAATGACCAGAAGCGTGCGATAGGCGCCGATATGGGCGGCCATTTCGCGCATCTGCTCGGTCCACTTCCTGGTGACGCGCGCGTCAGTCGGGATCGGCAGCTCGTCGATGGTGCAGGGGCGGTCGAGTTTCATCGGGCGCCCGCCTTCGGATAGGCCGCCCATTCCGCAGCGTGCTTCGGGCACAGATCCTTGCCTTCGGCGGGCTTGCTCGTGCAGCTCGCGCAGATCGGCGCGTCGCATGTGCCCGACCGGCGCCCGTTGACCTTCCAGTCACAGAGCAGGCCAGCGGGCTTGCCGCATTCGACGCATTTCCGGCGCGAACGGCGTCCGGTGCAGACGAAACCGCGCGCGCCATTGCCGAAATCGACCGGACGGCACGTCATCGGTGGTCGATCCGGGTGATGCGGATCGAGCCGAAGAGCAGATCAACCATGACGGATCGCGCGCCGATCGAGATGCCGAGCTGATAGCGCCAGCCTCCCCCGAACCTTGCGCCCGAAGGATTTAGCGGCGCCTTGCTGGGCGATTTTCCGCTGCGGTGCGGAAACCAGCCGAAGCCCTGCCAGGGCCAGCTATCGGCGCGAACTTCATAGCGCCCTATCTTCACAGCCGCTGCTCCTTTGCCAGATGCGCGCGGTATTTCTTGCCGAGGGCGCGGAGGCCTTGGTCCAGTTCGGAGGCGGAGAAGGTCCACTGCGCGAGGGTCAGGCGGCCGACGGCGCTGCCGATCCAGCTGTAGAGAGCGAAGCGGGCCATCAGGCCGGCGCGATCGAGCCGAACCGCCAACTGGTCGAGGACGGCGTGGCGATCGGCCTCGGCTTGCGAAAAAGCGGTGCCCGCCGATGTCATGGCGCCGGTCGCGACGACGGCCGCGAGCTGGTCGGCTGACCACCACATGACGCCCTCGCGCTCCAGCCACGCCTTCAGCCCTTCGATGACCGGCATGGCACTGCGATGGTCAAGAAAGTTGATGTGCTGAATATGCGCCTGGCGCTTGATGAAGGCGTTGAGCGCCTCGTCATCGACGCGCTCGATCGCGCCGATCCAGTAGAGCGACCACCAGAGCGCGCGGATCTTGCCGACGTGCGGGCGCTGGCTCTTCGGCCCCTTCCACCCGCGATTGAAATGATCGCGCAGGCGGGTCAGCTCGGCGACGGTCATGTCCGTCATCGAGTCCTTGCCAGTGATCCGCTTTTGCGTGGCGTGGCGGGTTTCGTTGTCGACGCCCTGGCGTTTACAGGCGGCCATAATCGCGCGCCTCATCGCGGCCCTGGGATCGGCGGGCGCAGCGGCGCGGCGGCGGGATACGGGACGCATGCTCACGACGCGGCTCCCCACACATAGCGAGGCGTCCGGTCGTGTCCGGTGCCGTGCCATCCATCGCGGCGATAGCCGAGGGTGCGGAGCTGGCGCGCGACCTGCGCGCCGCCGAGATCGGTCAGACCAGCGTTGTAGAGATCGCGCAGCACGCCGGAGAGGCCGACGTCGAACTTGCCGCGCGTGACGCGCTGAACCGCCAGCTTGAACTGAAGATCGCTCATTGGCGCGTCTCCCGCTCGCGGCGAGCCAGTTCGGCCTGAAGCTCGGCGGTCGGGACATTACCGAGCGGCGAGGCCGCCAGTTTGAGGCCGCGGTGGACGCGCGCGTCGCGGACAAGATGTCCCTGGGCGCAAAGGCGGTCGACGCGGAGGGCGATGCCATGTTTGCTCTTCAGCCCCATGTGGACCATCATTTCCTGATAGGTCGGAGCCTCGCCGGTCGCTTCGATCGTCGTCGTGATGAAGGCGAGCAGCTTCTTTTCGTCGGGTTTCATGAAATCACCTCATATTCAGCGATGTCGAGGGGGTGGCCGGTGCGCGTCCAGCGGCAGCCGTTCCGGCCGTCGGCGGCCCAGCCCGGCGGGGCGCCGGGCACGTCCTTTGCGATCGAACCATCGGCGAGGCGGACGCGAACGCGCTTGCCGATAGCCTCTTCGGGGCAGTGGCCGGGATTAGGCGTCACAGCGGCAGCTCCGGCTCGACCTCGACCGTCAGCGCCGGGCGGCGCGCGATCTCCCGAGCGACGGAATGGATCAGTTGCGAGAGCTTTCGGAACTCCGCGTCATGTTCGGCGAGCCGAGTCGCTGCCTTGTAGGCATCGATCATCGTGCCATGGTTGCGGCCGCCGAGGGCGCGCCCGATCTCACTCCAGCTTTTTCCGAAAACGTCGACAGCGGCGAGAATGATTGCCGAGCGCAGCTTGACCTTCCATCCGATGCGGCCCGGCGCCACCAGTTCGTTCGCATCGATACCTCCGATTTCGGCCGTCGCCGTGACGAGCTGGGGCAGCCAGCGGCGGAAGCGGTCGACGCGGATTGTGACGATGCCGTCTATTGCATGGTCGGCCATGACGCGGCCTCCAGCTGGGCGTTCGCCGCCTCGGGCGAGACTTCGGCGATGTGATCGGCGAGCCTGCCGCAGAATTCGTCGAGCACGTCCGCATGGAGCGTGGCGAGCATGACGTTGCCTTTGGCGTCGGCGATCGCAAAGCTCAGCTGCTCGTCAACGATCCTGAAGCCGATGCCGCCGCTGCGGGGCGGCCCGTCGCGCGTTTCGGTCAGCAGCGTCGAGGCGGGGATAAGGGTGTAGCCGCTCACGACGCCACCGCCTGCGGGCGGGCCGCGATCTCGGCGATGAACGCGGCGACCTCGTCGGGAAACGCTTCATGGTCGAGCAGCTCGGTTTCGCCTCGCCCCCATCGGCCCGACGGGCAGGCAGCGACCGATGCGAGGGAATAATCGAAGCGGTTGCCTTCGCGCAGCAGGATCGACACGGCCCAGCCGTTGGCAAAATTCAGACGAAGGCGGGGCGCCTTCGTTTCGGGGCAGACGTCCGCTTCAAATATCTTTGTCATGGGATTTCACCTCGGCTGCATTGAAAATGTCAGAGAGAAAGGCGGCGACCTCGTCGGCGCTCGCGGGGCCGCCGCCCGCGACGCGGCAGAGGCCGAAGCGCGGTTCGTCCTCGTGGCTGGCCCAGGCGGCGAGCACGGCGGTGCCGTCGGCATTGGGCGCGATCGATGCCGTCCAGCCGTTGTCGAAGCGGAGGAGGATCTGCACCTCCCCCGCGCTCGCTCCGCGAACGCGGATCACGAGGCGACCTCGGCAATCGCAGGGGCAGGCGTGTCGACAGTTTCGGGATCGGGCTCTTTCGGCGCCGCGCGATCGATGAAGAACTCGTCACGCTGAGCGACGGTGAAGCCGCCGCGCGAGATCCGCTCGACCACCGGTCCCACCGCCGTCGAGCTGCGGAGTAGCTTGATGAGGGCCGGTTTCTCCAGTTCGGTCTTGACGCGAAGCAGGTTGCCGGCGCCCGGATAGTCGGCGACGATCGCCTGGACGAACGCCACAGCCTGTTCGACCTTCATCCCGCGCGGCAGCTTCAGGCTGGGCGTCGTCGTGCGGATGCCGATCAGTGCGCCGGCGAGTTCGATCGACTTTCGGCCCTTGGCCATGTCCGGCCCTGCGACGCCCCACCATGCGCGCAGCTGAAGGAACAGATCCTCGGCTTGTGCCTTCATCGGCGCGACGAGTTCGTCGCGCGACGTCTGGATGGCGAGGATTGCGCGATCAGCGTCAGCCTTCGTTCGGTCGATCTCACCGCTGGTGGCGAGATAGCGCTCGAGCGTTGCGATCGCTTCGGGGAGCGTCGTCGGCGCTTGTTGGGGTGCGGCTTTACGGCGGCCCATGGGAATTCCTTTCAGATGAGCGGGGCGAAGATGACGGCGGCGGCGAGTAAGGCGCCGGCGAGGACGCTGGAGACGGCCATCAACAGCTGGTTCCAAAGCGACGGGGGCGGTGGCGGCGCGATCACGGCGTCACCACCATCACGCCGGTGAGCAGCGCAGCGAGCAGCGGGAACAGCCAGGCGAAGGCGAGGATCGCGCCGCGCCATTGTGCACGGCGGACGTCGGCGGGCGGGCGCATCAGGCGACCCTCTCATCGAGCAGCGTGCCGTCGGTGTTGTTCGGACAGGTCGGGCAGGTTCCGCGGTGCAGGTGATGGACGCGGTTCGTCGGCGGCAGGGTGCGGCGCCGCGCAGTCATGCAGCTGGCGAGCGGGATCGGACCCCACAGCGGGCAGACGACGTCCTCATTGCCCCAGGCGGCGCGGACGAGCTTCTCGGCCTCGGCAAGATCGCCGGGATAGTCGTTGCGGATGATACGGCTGACATAGGGATTGGATTTGCCGATCCGCTCGGCCGCCGCGCGCTGACTGGTCGCATCACATGCGCTGGCAAGCAGTTGGACCCACCGGGGAAGGTCCGCCCCCCACGCCGCGCGGGCGCGATCGAGGTTCGACAAGTCGCTGTTTTTATTAACGTTACCCGACATGGTTAACCTACCCCCCCGTCCGCAAAGCTCTTGTTGGAAGCGTCCTGTCGACCGGATCGCGCGGACGAACGCGCCGGAATGTCGACGGTGAGGCCGCTGATCCGGTCGGTGATGCGCGTCACGGTTCCCCCGTTGCCGCGCTCACGGCGCATTGCCGGAACGATCGGCCCCCATTTGCGTGCGGCGGCCGTCGTCCAGCCGCTCGCCGTCGCCCTGAGCCATCCGCCCTGTTCGAGCAGGCGGACCATGTCGGCGGCAGCGCGGCGGTTCGCCGAGGCGGCCATCATCAGGGTCGGCAGGTCGAAGGTTCGAAGCACCTTCATGGCCGACCACAGCCGTTGTTGCTGGGTGCGCTTTGGAAAAGGCAATGGACGCGGAGCGGGCGGCGGAGGCGGCGAGCGCAAGTGCTGATATTCCCTGACAAGATCGTAGCGGGCCGGATGGCCGGAGACGGTGACGAGGCCGCGCGCGATCCAGCCGCCGAGCAGCTGATCGAAGCGGCGGAAGGCATCGCCGCGCGTGGCGAAGGCCTGTTCGCAATGTTCGATCGCGCGAATCGTCAGATCGACGACGTCGATCGAACCGCGCGCGATGCGGAGCTCGCTCCACAGCGCCTCGGCGGGATCGGTTAGCCGCTGGCGGGCGGCCCAATGCTGGGGCGGCCAGAAACGCGGGAGGACGGCGGCCGTCATACCGGCACCCCGCCCCGCCACTTGGCGAGCAGCGGGATCGGCCATTTGCAGTCCGGATGCAGGGTCACTGCACGGTAGCCGAAACGGAGATGCAGGATGCGGCCGCCAGCCTCGCGGATGAGCCGAGCGGTTTCGGTGCTGGTGACACGGACGGGGGATCGGAGAGCGGTCATTCGCCAGCTCCGAGAGCCGCTTTGATGGCGGCGTCATTCAGGCGAATTACGCAGTCGTTCTTGTGCGCTTCAGCCTCGCCGTTCCATATTGTCCGGCAAAGATTGCAGCTTCCACCCTTGGTGCCGCGGGCAATCGACCAGCTCCGAAGCATCTGCTGCGAAGCGGCGAGCCGCTGGAGGGTTTCAGGCGCCGCCGCTATCAGCCGGGCGTTCGCCTCCTGCCTATTATCCACTCCGGCGCAGATGACGGCGATGAACAGCTCTCCGTCCGCCAGCCCGTTCTTGTCACCGACAAACACTTCCCATTCGGCATCGGGCCAACCGGATTGATCGAGGTGCTGACGCGCCTGCCAGCGGCCCGGCGTTTGCTGAGCGCTCATTGGCCGAGGCTCCGGCGGGTCGGGATGTCGCCGTTGGTGACGAGGCGCGGCCCCCACCAGGCGCGGTCGATCGAGTCGACGCCTTCGGTCGCGGCGGTGCGGGCAGCCGCGCGCAGGTTGTTGACGATACGGCGCGTGACGCCCTTGCACCGCTCGGCAAAATAGATGGCGAGGTCGTCGGCGATGATGCCTTTCAGCCCATAGTGATCGCGGAGCAGCAGCGCGTCCTCGGCCGATGCGGGCTGTGCGGGCGTGGCAACGAGAATGCGGTTGTCGAACCGCTCCCATTCCTTGAGCTTCGACGGCAGCGCCTCTTCACCGATCATCAGGATCGCGATCGAGGTCGCGTCGTGAATGTCGCGGATGATCTCCACCATCTGCTTTTTCACAAGGTGATCCATCTCGTCGATGATCAGCGGGCGCGGGGCGCGGTTCAGTTCGTCAATGATCTGGCGCAGCAGGCGCGGCGCCGTGCGTTCGGGCTTGGTGATGCCGAGTTCCTCGGCAATCGCCTCCAGCAGCGCGCGGACGGTCCAGAGGCTTTTTGCCTCGATATAGATCGATCCGGTCTGAGCGGCGGCGAAGGCGGCGGCGACGGTCTTGCCGAAACCGCTGTTGCCGTAGAGCAGGCCAAGGCGAGGCTGATCCTCCTCGGCTTCGGTGCATTCGACGATCGTTTGCAGCGCGAGCGCCATGTTGGGGAGGGGTGCGTATCCGCGCCGGGGCGCGGCGGTTGCCGGCGCGGGGCGGGTCAAGAGGTCGATCACGTCATTTCTCCTTTCAGGCGGATGTCTGGGTGGCGGGGGTCGCGAGGTGCTCGGTGACGGCGCGCTGGGCGCGATATTCGCTGGTCGAGGCGTAGAGGCGGGCGCGGCGCAGGGCGTCGGCGTCGACGGCCTCGCCGGCATCGGCGCGCGCGATGATCTCGTCGGCCTCACGCATCTTGACCGCCGGGCTTTTAGGCAGCGGCACGATGGTTGCGGCGGCGGGGCGCTCGCGGCGCGCTGGCTGGGGCGCGGCGGAACCTGCGCCTTCGGACAGGCTGACGATCGCGGGCGTCGTGTGCGCCTGTGTCGGCATCGGCAGGTTGACCAGCTTGCCCGCGGCCTCGGCATCGCGGCGAAGGATCGCATCGCGGGCGCGCTCGAAGCTGAAATGCTTCGATCGTTTCTTGAGGTCGGCGCGCTGCTCGCGGAGATATTTCGCCTGCTGGGCGCGGGCCTCGGCCGCGAAGTCGGCTTCGGACAAGCCGGAGCGATCGTGGTTCACCGCCTTGTCGATGAATTGTCCATCGGGCGTGAAGACGAGCAGTTCGCCCAGCTCGTCCTCGTCGCGACGAACGACGACCTGTCGCGACACCCAGGGGGCGAGAGCGGGCGACCAGTAGCGGCCGCTTTGCCACTGGATGCCGCGCTTGCCGACGGTGCGGGGGCCGACGAGCGCGGAGAGCGCCATGCGCAAGGCGTCGGCGCCGGGCGCGGCGCGCGCGGGAACGGGCGACGATTGCCATTTGCGCATCGGCGACATGCGCAGCGATCCATGTTCGCGGAGGTGGTATACGCCGTCGGTCCAGTTATCGAGCGCGGCTTGCAGTTCGGCCGCCGACATGCGCGCCTCGATCACCGGACGGCCGCTGTCCTTGCGCGCCTTGGCGCGCAGCTGCTGCGCCTCGGCAACGCTGTGGCCAAGATAGCCGTCGAATAGTTCGGTGCGCTGGCGCTGGAAGGTGCCGAAGACACGTTCGATATGCGGCTTCTTGTCGCCCGAGGCCTGCGGCAAGTCCCAATGTTCGATGTCGAGTAATTCGCAGGCCGAGACGATCGCCTTGCCAACGAAACCCGAACCCTGGTCGGTCATGACGATTTCGGGGGTGACGCCCCAGCGCTGAATGGCGGCAATGAGCAGGCGGCGGATCGCCTGCCCGCTTTCGGACTCGGCGACGATGAACATCACGCGGCGCGACCAACGGTCGATGACGCCGAGGATCATCTTGCGGCCGTCCGTCGTCATCACGTCGGCCTTGGTCGCGTCCAGCTCCCATATCTGATGCGCGCGATCGGTGTTGGCGTCTGCGCGGCCGATCGAGACGCGATGCTTGCTCTTGAAAGCGTCGGGATCGCGCATGGACAGGATAACGGTCTTTCGCTCATCCTCCAGCCGGGCGATGAAGCGACGAAGCGAGCGGAGCGACGGCAGGGTGACGAAATCGTCCTGAAGCAGTTCCATCACGGCGGGTGCCGCGAGGCGGCGACTGGCGAGGATCGCCTCGACGGCGGCGGCGACTTCGGGGTTGCGGGTGAAATAGTCGCTACCCTTTGGACGCCCGACCGGGGCGCCTGAAGAGGCGCTTATCCGCTGTTGCAGCAATGCCTGCTGGGCTTCGCGCGGGAGGTCGGCGACACGATAGAGGCGTCCGCCGCCGCGCCCGACGCGGTCGATGAAGTTCCAGCCGTCGGCCTTGGCGCGACGGATCATCGCGCTTTTTGTCGTGGGAAGGCCCGGCAGCGCCGCCGCCGCCAGTTCCTGCGCCGAGGCGTAGCCCGGCACTTTGCCGGTCACTGTGCCGTCTTGAGACGGCAATTCATGGGAACGTTTGGGGGACGTTGGCGTAGTGCCCGCGTTGTGATAGGCCCGCGTCATGCAGCGACCTGCGTGGCGCGGGTGGAGCGGTAGCGGATGCGCTGCCCCTTAGCATTGTAGCGGGAAGGCCAGATCTGATGAGGCTTCAAACCGATAAAGTCGGCGATGATCAAGTCGATACGTTCCGACGAGCGCCGCTCGATCGCGGCGCTAACCGCTTGCTTCGACACATCGGCGCGCGACGCGAGCTCGGCAAGGGTGATGCCCTGCTTGCGGATCGCCGCTTTGATGTCTTCGGGGTGCATATCAATCATCGGTCATATACCGGTCAATCTCCTGTGACCGGTATATGACCGGGTAAATGGACCGGTCAACCAAAAAAATGAGAAAACGCTCTAGCTGGTGGACGCCTGAGCACGGGGCGGTGCTCAAGAACGCGATCGCGCGCCACGGAACGCAGGCGCAACTACTTGAAAAAATTGAACTCACTCGATCTTCGCTGATCGAGATTCTGGCAGCCCGATCAGCGCCGAAGCGCGAAACGCTAGAGCAGATTTGCGCGGCCATCGATTTCGATATCGACGAACTCCTGGCGATCGAGGCAGCGGACCATGAGTCTGGCGACACCGACAACGCACCAGAAGGGACGGTGCGTATTCATGAGCTGGATCTGGCTTATGGCTTGGGCGCGACGTTCGTGGACGCGCTCGCTGTCAGTGAAACGGCTCGTCTTTTCCCGTTGGATTGGGTGAGGCGCTATACTCAGTCACCGCCAAGCAGGCTACGTTTCGCGCCCGGTCGGGGTAACTCCATGTCGCCGACAATCGACGATGGCGACATCATGCTGATCGATTTGGCGGAAACGTCTCCTTCATTTGCCGATTTGATCTGGGTCTGCGCCATCGGCGAAATGGGGATGGTAAAGAGACTTGCCACGCGAGCGGACGGTGCGATTATCATCAAGAGTGACAACCCAAATGTGCGCGACGATGTCGCTTATGATGGGGAAATCCATATCGTTGGCCGCGTTGTTGCGGTTATCAAGAAGACGTGAGGGCGGGGCATGATAACGATACTGCGGATGTGCGCAATGATTGGGGCTGTAGTTGCCGCCTCGCCGGCTGTCGCCGCGCCGGTCTATCTCAAATGTGCGATCGAGCAGGACGGCGGGCCGCTCCAGATCAATTTCGTTCTGGACGAAGAAACAGGCCGCGTTGCCGTGATAATCCCAAAGACCGGGGCGGTCGATCAGGTGCGCGGAACGTTCATGATCGATCGCGTCCTTGTGCCTCGGGATCCGTCATCCTTTGAAATTAGTCGCACTGATCTTAGTATCGTTCGATCCACGCCGATGCTGAAGGCAACCGATCGCGGCTCATGCAAGATTGAGGAATTGCCGAAGCGTGCCTTTTAAGCGATCATTTCGCCGGGGGCTGCTGCTGGCCGAATTCTGGCTCCTCCTGCTGTTGTCGATCGGGATGTTCGGCTGGGGGATATGGCAGAGAGTGGCCGGATGACCCTCTCACCAGATCGGCATGTCTGGGCTTGCGCGTTGGCGGTTGAGCGGGAGCATGGCGAGCGCGCCAACGTGTTTGTGGCGGAGCGCATCGGAGCCTTGGCTTCGGCTGGCGACATGGCGGGCGTCGAGATGTGGAAAGCCATTGCAAGGCGACTGGACCAATTGCGGCGCCATCCTTCAACAGCCAAATAGCCGAAATTTGCCCATAGAAGCCCCTCAAGAGAATAGTGGGGGGTGAGGTCGTTTTTTCTTGCCGGAGTGCATGTCCGGCGTGGACGTCGCAAATTTGAGGCATGTTGGTTCGCTATCGCAAGCCTCACCTTCGACGCCGCACCGCCCGCCTGAATTCGGTCATATCGCACCAGGGTAACTTGCGGGTCGGCTCCTGCCGCACCAGCTCGACCATCGGCTGCCGCTTCTGCCGTCCCGCCGACGCGCAGACCGAACAGCGCAACCGCATCGGGACAGCGGGCAGGACGTCGATCCAGCCGCGCCGCTGGAATATACCCCACAGGTCGATGCTGTCGAGGATGGCCCAATGGCCGCAGGGACAGCGTGCGAGCACATTCCAGCTCAAGGCGCCGGCGTCGACGAGATCCTTTGCTTCGTAGATGAGCTGCCGAGTCATGACTCGACAAAAGAGAACAAAGGTGGAACATTTGAGCAAGAGCCAAACCGAGTCGGAGACGAGAAATGTTCGATCAGCCCGATCTGTTCGCGGCGACGCCCGAAGATCTGCGGAGCGAGGTTCGCCGTCACGGCGGCGGGACGCCGCCGCGCTGGATCGCGCCAGCCGAGCCCGAGTTCGAAGATGATCGCAGTTTCTCGCCGGTCCAGTTCGCGGAGGCGCTGCGACAGAGGGAGCGCCTTACCGGGACGGTATCGATCAGGCGCGTGTCGCTCGCCCGGCTTGCGGAGCAGCTGGTGTGAGTCGGCGCAAAGGCGAGCGGCCGATCCCCAAAGTGGTTCGCCCCTATAGCTGGGATCATCCCGTCGCGCAGTGGATCGCGGACGGCGACGGCTGGTTCGACGCCTGGGTGGGGCAGATGTGCACCCCCTATGCCGAGCTGACCCGCAAGACAGGGATCGCCAACGAGCGCCTGTTCGAGCTGTCATTCGGGGACGCGCCGACGCTGTCCGAGATAGATGCGCTCGCCAAGGTCTGGTTCGTGCCGCCCGAAGGGCTTATCGCGTCGATCGCCGACGCGGACGCTTGCCAGTCGCGCGTCGACGCGGCTAAGGCATAGCGACAGTCGAAGCGACCGGTAAGCCGCTGGCGGCTGCCGGTCAGGGCCATCCCCGCCGCCTAAGTGCGGGGAATGACGAACGCCGCCGCCACCGACACTCCCAAACCGATCCGCCTCTTTCGCACCGGCACCTTCACGTCGGTCGAGGGCGTCAAGGTATCGCTCGGCGAAAGCGATCTTGCGTCGATCGCGTCGAGCTATGATGCCGCCGCCAATCCCGCCCCGCTCGTCATCGGCCATCCGAAGATCGACGATCCGGCTTATGGCTGGGTCGATCATCTCGACGTCCAGGGTGACGAGCTGCTGGCCTATCCCGATCCCGCGCAGCTGGAGCCCAGCTTCGCCGAGGCGGTGAATGCGGGCCGCTATGCCAAGGTGTCGGCGCAATTCTATCCGCCCGATCACCCCCACAACCCGAACCCCGGCCAATATTATCTGAAGCATGTCGGCTTCCTGGGCGCGCACGCGCCCGGCGTGAAGGGGCTGGGACGGGTCAGTTTCGCCGCCGGTGATGCCGGCGACCTCGTCACCTTTGAGCAGGAGAAAGCCATGCCCCCCACCGACGACAACAAGGACGCCAACAAGGATCGGGAAGTCAGCTTCGCTGAGCGCGAACAGTCGCTCGCCGACCGGGAGGCCAAGATCAAGGCGCGCGAGGAAGCGGCCGAGAAGAAGGCCAAGGATGATCTGCACGCGGCAAATGTCAGCTTTGCCGAAGGGCTGCTGAAGGAAGCGAAGATCAAGCCCGAGGGCAAGACGCTGCTCGTCGGCGTGCTCGATGCGCTGGGCGGCGATGATGTCGTCAGCTTTGGCGAAGGCGTTGCCGATATGAGCCCGCGCGCCGCGCTGCTGAAGATCTTCGACACGGCGCGGCCGCTGGTCAGCCTGGGCGAGATCGCAGCTGACGACGGCAAGGCGGTCGATGGCCAGCTCGCGAGCTTTGCCGCGCCCGCCGGTTACGAGGTCGATCCCGCCCGCGCCGCGATCTTCGCGAAGGCGCAGGCGCTCCAGGCGGAAAATCCCAAACTCGGCTGGATGGATGCCGTGCGCCGCGCGGGCGGCTGACGCCTCCCGCCTCCCTTTTCGCTGCCTGACAGAAAGGATCATCGATGCAGCAGTCCCCCATATTTTCCCTGACGGTCTCTGCCGCGACCGTCATCGCTGCGGCGCGGTTCGTCGACTTCGCCGGCAATCATGCCGCGGACGGTGAACTGCCGCTTGGCGTCTCCGCCTATGGCGCGGCCGTCGGCGTCGACCTGTCGGTCCGCGTCCTTGGCACCGCCATGCTCGAAGCGGGCGGTGCGATCGCGGCTGGCGGGCCGATCAAGCCCGCGGCCGACGGCAGCGGCAAGGGCATTGCCCAGGCCGGCGCCGGTCCGATCGGCGCCTATGCGCTTCAGGCCGCCGCCGCCGATGGCGACATCATTGAGGTGTTGCTGGTCCATTCGCCGGCTTGATCCTGATGCTGCCGGTTGCCTGATCGGCGGCATCGCCAACCCTACTTTTCCAACAGTAACGAGGAATATCATCCATGACCGGTCCGGGAATGAATGCCGCACAGGTTCGCGTCGTCGATCCGATTTTGTCCAACCATGCGCGTGGCTATGTTCAGGCCGAATTTATCGGGCGCTTCCTGTTCCCGACGGTCACCATGCCGACGCGCGCCGCGAAGCGGATCGAGTTCGACCGGTCGAGTTTCCGCCGCCGCAAGACGCGCCGCGCACCCGGCGCCCGCATCGCGCAGCTCGAATTCGGTTACGAAGGCAAGGCGGTGAACCTGCACCAGGAAGCCCTGCGCGCGTCGGTGCCGATCGAATATATCGGCGAGGCCGCTGCAGTCCCCGGTATCGACCTTCAGCAAAGCGCCGTCGACATCGTGCTGGCGGTGATCGCGATGGAAAAGGAAATCCAGCAGGCCGAGGTCGCGCGCAACGCCGCGAGCTATGCCGCGACCAACAAGTTGGCGCTCGCCGGCACCGATGTCTGGTCCGATCCTGCCAGCGACCCGCGCGCGCAGGTCGGTGATGCGGTCGAGGTGATCCGCGCCCGCACCGGCAAGCGCCCCAATGTCCTGGGGCTGGCCGCCACGGCGCGAAAGTCGCTGAAGAACCATCCCAAGGTGCTCGATCACTTCAAATATACGACGGCGGCGAGCGTTTCGAATGCGATGCTCCAGGAATATCTGGACATCCCGCTCGTCGTGTCGGGCGACGGCATTTACGACCAGGACGACGACACCACGGTCGATATCTGGGGCGACGATGCGATCCTCGCCTATGTCCCGCCCGAAGGCCAGCGCGCGATGCCGCTGCCGAGCTATGGCTACACCTATCAGCTCGAAGCGCATCCGTTCGTGTCGCCCAGCCAGTGGGAAAAGGACACGCGCAGCTGGGACAATGACGTCTTTGACGAATTCTCGGCCGAGCTGGTCGGCGCCGACGCCGGCTTCCTGTTCCAGGGCGCCGGCGGCTAACCGCCGCGCCGCGATCACGGGCCGCTTTCGGGCGGCCCGCCTTTCCCCAATTTCCTGAGGTGCCCCGTGCCCGATTATGAAGTCGTAACGCCGTTGTCGAACGGCAGGAAGAAGCCCATCCCGGCAGGCAAGATCGTCTCGCTGCCCGAAGGCCAAGGCGCCAAGCTGGTCAAGATCGGCGCGCTGAGGCCCGCGCCGATCGCGGCCAAGTCGCCGACGCCTGCGCCCACTCCGCCATCGACCCCGGCGCCGACGCCCGCCCCCACGCCCGCTCCGGCACCCGCCGCGCCGCTGGCGCCTGCGAAACCAAAACCCCCGGCGAAGCCCAAGGCCGCGGCGAAGCCCAAGGCCGCGGCGAAGCCCAAGGCTCCGAAGGCGTGATCGACCTGCTGTCGCATATCGCGGGCGTCGTGATGCTGGCGGGCGTCATTCTGATGGCGCTGCCGGTGATCCGGCTGGGCCACAGGGCCTATGTGCCGATGTTCGAGATCGGGCTTGGCCTGTTCCTGCTCGGACTGTGCGCCGCGCTCGCGGGTGCGGTGGGGTGGATCGTCGGGGGTGGGCTTGCCGCCTCGGCGCTTCGCTATCCGATCGCGGGAGGCTGAGATGCAGGCGTTCGCCATCTTCTATCTCACCATTTCGATCGGGCTGGCGTTGATCGTCGCGGCCGGGGTCGTTGCCGCGCCCAGGGGCGAACGCGTCGAACTGGCGACATGGGGCGGCGTCGCCGCGGCGCTCTGGTTATTCCTCCTGATTGCCCTGTTTGCCGACGAAGCCATCGCGCGCTGCATCCGGCTTGCAAGGCGGTTTACGAGCCGATGAAACTGATCGTCAAACAGCCTGCCGAGATCGCGCGGCTGCCGATGGAATTCGGCGGCGTCACGACGATCAGCAATCTTGTCGGCATCGAGGTCGAGGCGCGCGGGCTCGTGCCTGGCGCGGCCGAGCTGGTCGCCGTCGGCAATCTGCTCGCCTCGGCGCTGACGCTGGAGATCAGTGAGGGCGCCGCGGGCGAGCGGTATCTGGTGACTGTCACGGTCGACGACGTCGGCGGCGCGCGCGTCCAGGAGGAAGTCGAAGTCGCGGTGCTCGATCTCGCCTGGGCGATGCCCGACGGCGGGGCGCCGATGCTGACGATCGCCGAATTCGTCCAGCGGTTCGGCCTGGACGAAACGGTCCGCATGACCGACGAGCGCGGCGAGGGCCGCATCGGCAAGGATCTGCTCGTCGGCGCACTGACCGCTGCCCAGGCGATCGTCCAGGCGGCGCTGGGCAGCCGCTATACGCTGCCGCTCGCCGACGTGCCCGAGATCGTCAAGGTATGGATCGGCGATATCGCCCGCGCACGGCTCTATCCGAACGGCGCACCCGACGGGATCGAGGCGCCCGCCAAGGCCGCGCAGCGCGCGCTGGAGCGGATCGAGGACGGCAAATCGAGCCTGCCCGGTGCGACGTCGGCGCCGCCGTCCGACGAAGGCGGCGTTTCCTTCCATTCGGGCGGTCGCGCCTATCCGGACGGGCTTGCCGGCTTTACCCGCGGCCTGCGGAGCTATGGCCGGTGAGCGGCGGGCTCGACATCGATGTCACGACGGTCGACGCGCTGGCGCCGACGCTGCGCCGGTTGCGCGAGGCCGGGTCGGATCTGTCGGCGCCGATGGCCGAGTCGTCGGAGGTGATGTTTGCGGGGACGCTCGACCGCTTTCAGGAAGAGCGCGATCCGCTGGGCATCCCGTGGAAGAAGTCGGCCGCCGCGATCGAGGAGGGGCGCAAGACGCTCCAGGCGAGCGGCGACCTCTATAATGCGATCGAGCGGCAGAGCGGCAAGGATTTCGCCTCGGTCGGCGTCTATGGCACAGGCGGTCCAGCGATCTATGGCAAGATCCATCAGTTCGGCGGCACGATCAGGCCGAAGACGGGTAAGGCGCTCAACACGCCGTTCGGCTATCGCGCCAGCGTCACCATGCCGCGCCGGTCGTTCCTAGGCTTTTCGGATGACGACATCATGGCGATCGACCGCATCCTGGTCGGCCATTTGCTGCGTGCGATGAACGCGGGCGCTGCGGTATGATCCGCCTGATCCGGGCGCAGCCGATCGTCGATCGCCTGATTGCGGGCGGCTTTCGGGAGGTCGCGGGCGTGCTCGAATGGGCCGGGCTGAAGGCGGCGCCGGCGCATAGTCCCGCGCTGTTCGTCATCCCCGATCGCGAGACGGCGCGGCCCAACGAGATGAGCGGCATCCACGATCAGCGGGTCGCGACCATGTTCCGTGTCGTCATCGTGCTGAAGCCGAAAATGCGCGTCGACGGCGGCCCGTCGCGCGAGCTGGAGGAGCAGATCGTCAAGGTGATCGATGCGCTGACCGGCTGGAAGCATCCCGATGCTTCGGGCGCCTGCGATTATGCGGGCGGCCGCCTGATAGCCGCTGACGGCTGGGGGGTTGCCTGGGCCGTCGATTTTACTGCCGCATGGCGACTTAGGAAAGGAAACAGCTGATGGCGGATGACACCGATCCCGCGATCCAGTCAACCCCCGGTGAAAGCGGCGGCGCCCAGACAACGCCCCCGCCCGCCGACGACAAGGCGCCGAAGGGGCGCGGTGGCAAGGCGGCCAAGCCGAAGGCGACGCAGGCCGAGCCGACCGCACCCCGCGCCCGCGATCCGAAAACCGGGCTGGAGCTGGACGAACATGGCCTGCCGCTTTCGGGGCCGGCGCGGCGCCGCTGGCTCGCCGAAGCGAACATCGAAGATCCCGCGCTGAAACCGGGCGCAGACAAACAGGAGCACGCCGATGGTTGATGCCGTCAAAGTCCTCGCCGCAAAAAAGGAGGCGGCCTACGGCACCGACGCCGCACCCACGCTCGCCGCCAATGCGATCCTGACGCGCAATTTCCGCGCGTCGCCACTGATCACCGATCCGCTCGAACGCAACCTCGATCGCGGCAGTTTCGGCGCGACCGCAATCCTCGCCACGAACAAGCGGCAGGAGCTGAGCTATGAAGTCGAGGTCGCCGGGGCGGGCGCCGCCGGCACGGCGGCGGCGTGGATGGAGCTGCTCGAAGCGTGCGGCATGGCTGCCCCGGTGCTTTCCCCTGGGGTAAGCGCGGAGCAGCGTATGGCCGCCGCCAATGTCCCTCAATCCTCGCTGACGCAGTATCACTGGATGGGCGACCAGCGCCGCAAGGGGCTGGGTTCGCGCGGCACCTTTACGATGGATTTCACCGCGGGCGCCTATCCTTTCATCGGGCTCAATTATACGGGCCTTATCCCCGCTGCCGATCCGCGTGACGTCAACGTCCCCGGAGCGGCGACGATCGACCGCTGGATCGACCCGCTGGAAGTCAACACCGACAATACGCTGTTGATGCTCGACGGCTATGCCGTGATCACGCGCAGCCTGACGCTCAACGCCGGCGTCGGGATCAACCTGCGCAACCTGATCGGTTCGCGCTATGTCAACCGCGGCGACCATGCGATCACCGGGCGGCTGGTGGTCGAGGCGCCGTCGATGGCGGCGAAAGACTATCTGGCCGCGCTCAACGACTCGTCGATCATGGATCTGGACCTGACGCATGGGGGCGATGCCGGCAATATCGTCGGCGTCGCGTGCGCGCAGACGCAGATCACGGCGATCAACGAGACCGAAGAGGATCGCAAGCTGATGTGGGAAATGGACATCCGCATGAACATCCTAGCCGGCCAGGACGATCTGGTCATCACTGCAACCTGATACCCGAGGGGCTGTGATGGCGTGCGGCTGCCGTTCGGGGCGGCGGCGCCTAGCCGACGATGCACGCCGGAGCGATGCTGGAGCAAGCCGACGATCAATCGGCCCAGGATCAGAGTCCGGCGCGGGGAGCCGAACATCCCCGTCCTATTCTGACAGGAGGCCATCGTGGCATATAAAATCGTTTCGCAGGCCAAGGCATGGTGGCCGATCCGCTGGAATGGCGTGACCGAGGACGGCGAGATCGTCAACATCGAGATCCGCGGGCGCTTCGTCATCCTGGACGAGGACGAGTTCCTCGAATTCAACGAGGACATCGCCAAGGTGAGCCTGGAGCTGGCTCAGGCGGACAGCGACGCCGACCGCAAGAAGCTGAGCGAACTGATCTCCCCCTTCTATCAGCGCATCCTGGAAGACTGGCAGGACGTGACCGAGGACGACGGCAGCGATGCCGGGCGGTCGGTGCCGTTCAACCAGGCCAATCTGGAGCGGATGCTGCGCGTACCCAATTTCGCGAGCGGGGTGACCGAAAGCTATCAGCGGCTGCGCAAGGCGCAGCCGGAGCAACGCAAGGGAAACTGAGGGCGGTCGCCCGCGCCTGGGCATCGGGGCGCGGCGGCCGACGTGAAAAGGCCGACGACGTGGTGACGCAGAATACGGTGCTGCCGGCACGATTTCAGGCCGATGCCTTGCGCGCCGACGACGCGATCGAGATCCATCAGGACGACGCCGGCACGGTCGCGCTATTCTTTGCGCTCGATACCCAATGGCGCCGCCACCCCTTTTCGGGCGCGCTCGCCGGCCTCGATTATGCCGCGATCAAGCCGACCGCTGACCTCGCGGGGATCGAGATCACGCCCGCCACCCTGCCCGGCTTGCGCGCGATGGAGCAATCGGCGCTCGCGACCCTTGCCGAGACACAGAAATGAGCGCCCAAACCATCCTTGAAGCCCGGCTGCGGGCACGCGACGACGGACTTGTCGGCACGCTGAATGCGGCCGAGCAGCGAGCGAGAGGCGCCGGGGGCGGATTGCGCGACATGGGAACCGCCGCGCGCACTGCGTCGGCCGCGACCAATCAGGTCGCCGCCAGCGATCGCGAAGCGGCGCGCGCGGCGCGTGAGGTCGAGCGGGCGCGCAAGGACCAGGAACGCGCGGCAAAGGCGGCAGCGCGCGCCGAGCAGCAGGCAGCGGACGTAATCGCACGGGCGCAGGCGCGCCATCGCACCGGGCAGATGCAGCTGGGGCAGCAGGCGCAGGATTTCCTGATCCAGGTACAGGGCGGAACGCCCATCATGACCGCCTTTTCTCAGCAGGCGTCGCAGGCCCAATATGCGATCGCCATGATGGGCGGCGAAACGGACAAGGGATCGTCGAAGCTCGCCAAGTTCGCATCGATCATGGGCGGCCCGGTCGGAATTGCGATCGGCGTCGCGATCCCCCTCGTGTCCATGCTCGCCACCAAGATGTTCGAGACCGCCGATGGCGCCGATGAAGCGGCTAACGCTACCGATGGCTTCCGCGCCGCCCTGTCGGACATCAATAATTTCATCGACAAAACCACGGGCAAGCTGGCGGCGATGGAGGGAGCGACCGTTCGCGCCGCGATCGCACTGCAATTGCTTCAGTCCCAAAAACTGGCGCAGTCGATCGTCGAGAAGCGCGATGCGGCCTTTGCGGCGGTTGAAGCGACAGGAAAATCACGATTTGTGTCCGAGCGGCAACCGTTCGTGACCGAATATTCCCCCGGCATCGCGACGGCGTTGGTCAACAGCGGCGATAGCCTGATCAAGCTGGAAAAGAACATTGCCGAGCTTGCGCGAGCAGGCGACCCAGAAGCCAGGCGCCTGCAAGCGCAGATCAGCATATTGGCAGGGGAAGCGACGAAGGCGGACGAGGAGCGCAAGCGTGCGGCGCAGAACATCGAGTTCCTGCGCGGCGAGCGCAAGACCGCGCCCGGCTTCAAGCCCCCGAAGACGGCTACGCCGCGCGGGAGCGGCCGTAGCGGAGCCGGCGCCGCCAATGCGCTCGCCAATTTCGGCGAGAGCGCGGCGGAGAAGATCGCGCGGATTTCGGACAGCTATAATCCGGCGCCGCGCGGGCTGGACAAGGCGTTCACCGACCTGCGCGCGATCGACGGGTTGATCGCCGACCTGGAGAAGCGAAGGCCGCCGTCGTTCGAAAAGCTGATCGCCGAGGCCAAGGGCGCGCGCGCGGCGGTGATGGACGGCCTCGCCGCGCCGCTCGATACGATCCAGCAGCGCCTCGTCCCGCTGCCCGACGGCATCGTGAAGGCGCAGGCGGCGGTCGAGGAGCTGGACGGCGTCATCGCCGTGCTCAGCGCGCGCAAGCCACCGAATTGGGAACAGCTCGTCGCGCGGGCGGAGCAACTGAAGGTAGTGGCGGCTGAGACGGTCGACGGGCCGCTCAACGACATGCTGAAGGCCAGCCGCGAGCAATGGGCCGTCCAGCTGCTCATGATCCAAGGGCGTGAACGCGAGGCGGCGGTTCTCTCGCGGATGCAGCAGTTGAAGCGAGATGGGCAGCGGATCGACGACGATCGACGGCGCACGGTGGAGCAGATCGTCGACACCGAAGAGCGGATCAACGACCTGCTCGACAAGCGCCAGGACATCATCTCGATCTATATGTCGTCGATCGGCGACCTGCGCGGTGCGCTGGAGCAATTGTTCAGCGGCGGCAGCGGCGGCGATTTCCTGAAGAATACCGAGCAGCTGATCAAGCGGTTTCGGGGAAGCATGGCGGTCGAGGCGATTTTCGGCGACAGCCTGCGCGCGCTGGAAAAGCGCGTGCGCGGCAAGACGCCGCTCGATCGCGAGATCGACGCGCTGGCCGAGCAGGTCGACGGGCTGGAGAGCGAGACCGGGCGTGCGTCGGCGGCGCTGAAGATGTTCACCGAGGCGGTCGCCGCGGCGACGGCGGATATCGATCGATCGACGGCGCGCGGCGCGGTCGGCCAGGGCGCCAAATCTTTCCTGGGCGTGTTCGGCCAGGCGCGCGATACGGCGAATGCCGACGCGCCGATCGTCGTTTCGGGATCGCGCGCGCCGTCGATCGGCGCGACGATGATGCGCGAGCAGAATGATTTCCTGCGCGATCTGGCGCGCGCCCAATATGAGCCGCTCGCCAAGCTGTTCGACGAATATCTGGGCGGCGATTTCTTTCGCAAGCTGTCGCCCGTCTTCGAGGGCGCCTATGCCGGTTTCTTCACGGCGGGGCCGGTCGGTGGCATATTGGGCGCGGCGAAGGAATTACCCGGCCTGCCCGACAAGCTGAAGGATACGCTTGGCAAGGCGTTCGGCGGCGCGCAGACTGGCTCGTTCGTCGCCGGCGTCGGCAAGTCGCTTGGCCTGAAAATGAGCACGACGGGTTCGCAGATCGGCGGCGCGGTCGGCTCGTTCCTTCCTATCCCCGGCGGCGACATCATCGGATCGATCGCGGGCGGCCTGCTGGGCGGGTTGTTCAAGAAGTCGCGGTCGGCTGGGGCCGTGATCACCGGGGTCGACGATGTATCGGTCGGCGGCAAGGACAGGAAAAATTACGGCGCGGCGGAAGGGCTGGCCGGATCGGTCACCGGCGGGCTCCAGCGCATCGCCGAGGCGCTCGATGCTACTGTCGGTTCCTTCTATACCACCATCGGCGTCCGCGACGGCGATTATCGCGTCAACACGAGCGGATCATCGCTGAAGACCAAGAATGGCGCGCGGGATTTCGGCGACGACGAGGCCGGTGCGATCGCCTATGCCATCGCCGACGCGATCGGCGACGGGGCGATCAAAGGCCTTTCAGCGGCGATGCAAAAGGCGCTGCGGTCGAGCAGCGACATCGACAAGGCGGTCGCCGAGGCGCTGAAGGTCCGCGAGGTCGAGGAACTGCTCGGCGGGCTGGGCGATGCGCTGAAAAAGCAGTTCGCCCAGTTCGAGGAGCAGGCGAAAGAGCGGCTGCGGATCGCGACCCAATATGGCTTCGACGTCAAGAAGATCGAGGAGCGCAACGCCGAGGACCGCGCCAAGCTGGTCGAGCAGATCCTGTCGAGCCGTATCGGATCGCTCCAGACGCTGCTCGACGATCTGAAGTTCGGCGACCTGTTCGAGGGCACGGCGGCCGAGCGCCGCGACAAGCTGCTGACCGAGATCGCGGCCGCGAAGTCCGATGCGGAAAAGGGCGTCGACGGCGCGGCCGACAAGCTGGCCGACCTGACGCGCCAGCTCGTCGAGACGAGTCGCGACGCCTATGGCACCGCGGGCGGGGAATATGCGGCCGATCGTTCGAACGCGATCAGCACGGCCGAGAAGATCATCGCGGCCGAGAATGAGCGCATCCGCGCCGCGCAGCAGGCGACCGTCGACACCAGCAAGGCGATGCAGACGCAGAACCAGCTGACCAACGAGACGAACGACATCCTGTCCGAGATGCGGGCGATCCTTCGCGCGAATGGCAGCGGCGCCGTAGCCGGGCTGAGTGGCATTCGCCTTGACGTCAGCCGGAATGTGGATCTGCGATGAGCGAGATCGCGTTCATCGACGCCTACCCGCGGAGGACCGACACCGGTGCGGAAGTCACCGTCCGGCTCGCCGGTGGCGGCACCGACATGCCCTATCGCCGGAACAATGAGAATTACCACGCCGGCGTCGTTGCTATGCCGCGGTTTCGCGCGGCCTTCGGTTTCGACGACAATGGCTGGACGGGCGGAACCGTCCCGACCACCGGCGAGCTGGGCTTTGCGCCCGGCGAGTCGGCGCTGTTGACGTCGCTCCTCGCTTATTATTGGCGCGACGCCGCGATCTCGATCGACACCGGCGAGGAGAGCGGCCCGCTCGCCCGTCGTCTGACTGGCACGGTGGCCGATGTCGTTGCGAATGACGGGCAGGCGCTGCTGACGATCGCCGACCCCAGCAAACGGCTCGACAAACCGCTGCTGGGTGCGGGCTTCACCGGCGAGGGCGGGATCGAGGGGGCGTCGGAGGCGACGGGGCGCGCAAAGCGCCGCAGCTGGGGGCGCGTCTATAATGTCGAGGGTGGCCTGCTCGACAAGGCCAATAATATCTATGAGTTCGGCGACCCTTCGAAGCCCATCGGCGCCTTTGACGCGGTGCGCGACAAGGGGCGCGCGGGTGGCCTGGTCGTTCTGCCCTGGCAGGGCAGTATTGCCGCCACTTTCGCGGCACTTCAGGCGGCAAATGCGCCGGAGGGGGGCTGTGTCGCCGCGCCCTCGATCGCGTGCGTCAAGTGGTGGACGGTCCCCGCCGGGCCGCTGACGGCTGACATCCGCGGCGAAAACACGGGTGGCTATACCGAAACGGCGGCGGGGATCGTGGCCAAGCTGCTTAGCGCGGTCGACGGGCCGGCGCTCGCCGATCTCGCGGCCGCCGAAGCGCTGCGCCCCGCGCCGTGCGGCGTCCACATCGCAGTGTCCACCGACACGGTTGCCCAGGCGATTGACCGGTTGCTGCTCGGCGTATCGCTTTTTTGGGTGCTCCAGCCCGACGCCACGATCCGCATAGGCGAATGGGCATGGGGCGCGCCGTCAGCGTCGTTTCAGGCGATCTTCCTGGGGCGTGAACGACAGTTGCCGCCGGTGAAGTCGCGCAAGGTCGGGTATCGGCGTAACCACCGCGTTCACAGCGATAGCGAGATTTCCGCCGCCGTCATCCTGGCCGACGATGTAACCTATCTCGACGGGACGCCGCTGGAAGATCTGAAACCCGCCGAGGGCGGGGCACAGTCGAACCGGCCACCAACGGACAGATCACCCGCGCCGCCGCTGGAACTGCCCGCAGGCACGCTATGGCTGCGCGCGGATGGCCATCCGTTCCGGTTCGGGACGCGGCCGTGGACGGGTGCCGACGGCAACGCATGGACCGGCGCCGACGGGGAGGCATGGCTGGGCAGCGGCTATGCCGATGTGCAGGATCAGATCGGTGTCGAGGCGATTGCGGCGGCACAGGCGGTGACCGAACAGGTCGCGCGGATCGCGTCGGACGGCTGGCTGACGGCGGGCGAAAAGGGCGGGCTTGTCCTGTCGCACAAGGCGATGATCGAGAACCACATCGCGCTCGACGCCAAGGCGCTGGCGCTGGGGGTCGCGGCGACCGAACGGACGAACGCGACGAATGCGGTCAACGCGCTCAATGCCTATCTGACCAGCCTGTCGCCGCCGTGGAACGACACGACGCAGGATACCGAAGCATCGTCGGCCACGATCACCGCCCTGTGGGGCGATGCGGCGCAGAAGGTCGCACTGCTCCAGGCGGCGGTGCAGGGCTTGCCCGGACCCCAGGGGCCGCAGGGCTCGCAAGGGCCACAGGGGGCGCAAGGCGTTCCGGGAACCGACGGTATCGACGGTATCGACGGCACCGATGGCAAGCTGGTCGAGTTTGTCTGGAAACGGGCGGCGAGCGTGCCCGCTACGCCGACCGGCAACGGCATCCCTGCCGGATGGTCGGACGATCCGCCCGCGGGAAGCGATCCGCTGTGGATGTCAGAGGCAAAGCAGGAACTCGACGGCACGCTGGTCGCGGGCGAGAGCTGGTCGATGCCGATCCGGCACGATGGCCCGAAGGGTGCCGATGGCGCAGCGGGGGTCGATGCGCTGGACCTTTCGGCGGCACCGGCGAGCCTTGTCATCCCCTGTAACTCGATCGGCGTGCCGGTGAGCGGCGCGTTGCCGAAAACGGTGCAGATGAAGGCGCAGGTCGCCGGGGCGGACGTCACCGGCGCCGTCGCGTGGCCCGCGGCGACCGTCACCGATTGCGCCGTCACCAACCTCGGCGACGGGGCCTATCGTGTCGACACGATCACGGCCGAGAGCGCATCCTTCACCGTCTCGATAACCCATGGCGGGCAAACCACCGTGCGGACCGTGACGATCGCCAAGGCGCGCGCTGGCAACGACGCGCAGCGCGCGCAGACGGGCAGCTTCGGAACGCCCGGGTCCAGTTTCGGCGTCGCGGCTGGCAGCACGATCACGATGAACGTCTTTCCGTCGACGACGATCAGCCTGAGTACCAGCGCAAGCTATGACGCATCGACGGCGGGCTCTTGCCGCATCATCGGCCGTCTGATGTATCGGAACGTCACCGATGGCGGATCGTGGACGCAGGCCGGCAGCGACATCAACGGCAGCTATGCGAACAATACGGGCGGCAGCGAACCGGAGCTGACGCCGGGGGCGATGGGCGGCGGCGCCAATGTGGCGGCGCCCGCGGCGATGAAGTCGTATGAATTTCGCCT
>JBGTUD010000007.1:0-31188 GCA_041939405.1 Sphingopyxis sp.
TAAGAACGCTAAAACCGCCCACACGTCGGATCAAATCGACCACGGCGGTTTTTCTTTGCGTAATTATATCGATGGCTTATACAGCTCACCTTCTTCTATCGCCAGATGCCCGAGATCATCGAGAACGGCCATCTCTATATCGCCCAGCCGCCGCTCTATAAGGTCGCGAAGGGGCGGAGCGAAGTCTATTTGAAGGACGATAATGCGCTCGAAAATTACCTCGTCGATGCGGGGATCGACGCGCTGCTGCTCGAAACTGCGGGCGGTGCGCGTTCGGGCGCCGATCTGCGTTCGCTGATCGACCATGGGCGGCGCCTGCGCGCGCTGATGCGCTATGTCCCGCGCAATCTCAACCAGGGGCTTGTCGAGGCGCTTGCGCTGACCGGCGCGCTCGATCCCGATCTCGACGCTGCGGGGCGGCACAGCGCCGCGGCGACCGCCGCAAGCTGGCTCAATGCCGCCGAGCGCGCGCTGACCGGGGGCGGCGAGGCCGTTTGGACGGTCGATGCGGTGGAAGGCGGCGGTTACACGCTCGAACGCCGTTGGCGCGGGGTGAGCGATCATCATGCGATCGATGCCGGCTTCCTGGCCAGCCAGGAGGCGCGCCGGATGCACAAGCTCGCCGCCGAGCAAGCCGACACCTACGCCCGCCCCGCGCGGCTGGTAAAAGCGGGCGGCGCCGCCGCCGAGCCTGAATCCGTCGAGGGCGAGGACGGCGAAGCGGCCGTCGGCGTCGCGGGGGCCAAGGCCAATCCGGTGACGCGCCCGTCCGAACTGCTCGACGCGATCTTCGCGCACAGCCGCAAGGGGCTCGCGATCAGCCGGTACAAGGGGCTGGGCGAAATGAACGCCGAACAGCTTTGGGAAACGACGCTCGATCCCGCCAACCGTTCGCTGCTGCGCGTCGAGGCCGAACAGGCCGACGTCGCGCACGAAATCTTCGAACGACTGATGGGCGACGAGGTCGAGCCGCGGCGCGATTTCATTCAGACCAACGCGCTGTCGGTGGCGAATCTCGACGTCTGAACGCACGTCCGGCCGCAAATCGGGTTCCGTTTAACGCGCGGCGGCTTGCCTCGGCGCGCGGTGGCTGCTTTGGGCGCCTCCTCTGACAAGGGGATGTTCCATGCGGGCCGTTTCAGCCATGCTGCTTCCGCTTCTGCTCGCCGGTCCGGCGGCGTCGCAGGAAGCCGAAACCGCCGAAAATCCGATCGCCGAGCTTGTCCAGGAAAGCGAAATCGACGGCGGGATCGCAAGCTATTATGGCAATGAACTTGCGGGCAATCGTACCGCCAGCGGCGAAACCTTCGATCCCGGCCAGCTGACCGCCGCGCACCGTACGCTGCCTTTCGGTACGATGGTTCGCGTGACCAACGTGGCGACGGGCGACAGCGTTGTGGTGCGGATCAACGATCGCGGACCCTTTGCGCACGGACGGGTGATCGACGTGAGCCACGCCGCGGCGCGCGAGATCGGGATGCACCGCAGCGGCACCGCGCGGGTGAAACTGGCGCTCCTCGCCGACGATTGAGGGCGAATGGCGGCTGACGACCGGAAGCTGCCCTCAACTCTATCGTCATCCCGGCAAAGGCCCGGATCTCGCCGGTGCGATAAACCGTCAGGGTGAGATCGTGTTTCAGCGTCACGTGCCTCTGAACACCCTTCGCCGGGATGACGGATAAAGGAAGGTCGGGAAACCACCCCAAAGCCGACTCCCTACCCCCGGCAATCCTCGATCACCCGCCCGATCTCCGACTGCACGGGCAAGGTCAGCGCGCCGCCGCCGGGCGTTTCCAGCGCGAACCGACCGCGGCTGAACGCAATGCGGTCGAGCCGCGGGTCGCGGCTGGGCAAGCTCGCGCCGCCGGCGTCGAAGCGGATCTGGTCGGTGCCCGCGCTCGTGTGCAGGCTGACATTGCCCGAAAGCGCGGCGGTCATGCGAATACCGCCCCCGCTGCACGCCATCGTCAGCAGCGGGTTCGCGCTGCCCGTGGGCACGAAGGCAGCGGTGCGGCTGCCCGCGTCATAGCGCCACGCGCCGCGATCCACTGCGCGGTCTTCCCAGCCGAGCGTCGGCGTAGGCAGCGGCGCGGGTGTCGGCGCGGGCGCCGCGGGCTGCGGCGGAGGCGACGGCGCTTCGGGCGTCGGGATTGCGGTACAGCCCGCAATCGCCAGTGCCAGCGCCGCCGTCATCGCATAACCAAAGCCGGACCTCGCCATCCCCTAAAATCCCTTCCAGTCTATCACTTCATCCAGCGGCGCGCGCGGCACCGGCCACTGGTTCACCGCCGCATCGGTGTCGGCATAGCCGATGGCAAGCCCGGTGAACAAAATCTGCCCATCGTCCAGCCCCAGCGTGCGCCGCACCGTCGCGCCATACATCGCCCAGCATTCCTGCGGGCAGCTGGCGAGGCCATGTTCGACGAGCAGCAGCATCACCGATTGCAGCCACATGCCCATGTCGGCCCATTGCGGCGGCCCCATGATGCGCGAACAATGAAGGAAAAGCATCACCGGTGCGTCGAAACCCCGGTAATTGTCCATGAACCGAGCGAGCCGCCCCCGCTTGTCCTCCCGCGGAATGCCGAGCGAGGCATAAAGCGCCTCTCCCACGCCGAAGCGCCGGTCGGTCCAGGGTTCGGTCAGCGCGGGGGGGTAGATGTCATATTCGGGCTCCTGCCCCTCGCGCCCCATCGCGATGCGCGCAGCGACCGCTTGTCTAACCGCCTGCCACGGTTCGCCGGTCAGCACCGTCACCTGCCACGGCTGAAGATTGCCGCCCGACGGCGCGCGCTGCGCCGCGGCGAAGATCTCCTTCAGCAGCGCGGGGTCGACCGGCGTGTCGGTGAAGGCGCGCACCGACCGGCGCATGTGGAGCGCTTCGGTCACACTCGTGTCAGTCGCTGGCATATTTATCCTCTCGCCTTTTGCCAAACAGCAGCCCGCGTTCGAGCCGCGCTTTCAATTGCCGGTAATAGGAAAGCAGGAAGACGTCATCCTCTTCGGCAACGGGGCGCCCGATCTTGGCGCGGATCGTGTCGGCGACCTCGCGCATCGCACGCGGGTCGCGGTGGCGGAGCACGCGCTCCAGCTCCTGCAATTCGAAAATCCCGTAAACGCCAAGCTCGGCGTCGGTGAAGGCGATCCCCTCCTCATCGGCCTGGGTCGCCATATCGGCGTTGAGCTTCGCACGTTCGGCCATCACCACCCAGGTGCCCGCAATCAGATCGCCCATCCGCATCCGGTCGCGGTTGAACAGCAGGAAGAGGCTGAGCGTGAGCGACCAGAGCACGCCCGCGAGCATGGTCCATCCCGAAACGCTGTCCTCGGCCACGCCGGCGCCGAGCATCATCAGCGGCAGGAACAGTTCGAGCTCGCGAATCAGGTTGCGCGCCACCACCGCGTCGGCGGTGAGACGCCGGCCGTCGCGCGCGACGACGCGAATCCCCATCAATCTTTTGCCCGGCGTCGCGGCGCGCGCGCCAAGCTCGAAGCCGATGAACCAGAAATTGCGCAGGACAAAGGCGCCGAGCATCCACACGACGACGGTGAGGTCCGACTGGGACGCGACCCCGACCCACAGCATGAACAGCGTGAAGAGGACAAGCACGGCGAGGATGAGCAGCAGGTCGATGATCAGCGCGCCGAAACGCATCCCCGCGCCCGCGATGCGCAGTTCAAGGTCGATGCCCTCGGGCGTCACGAACTGGCGGGTCTTTTTCGCGCGGGCGGCGCGCGCCTTCGCATGGGCCGACGCCGCGGTCATGCCGCATCCCCGCGCCGCGGAATATAATAATAGGCGAGCCAAAGCAGCAGCATCAGCGAGCCGATCGCATAACGCAGCATCGTGTCGGTGATGAGCTGGCGCCCGAATCCTTCGAGCAGCCCCGCGGCGAGCAGCATCAATATGACGCCGACCATCACCTTGCCCGCGGTCCGCCCCGCCGCAGCCGCGGCCTCCAGCCGCCCGCGCGCACCGGGAAAGACCACGGCGGTGCCGATGCGCAGCCCCGCGGCGCCCGACAGTGCGGCGGCGAAGAGCTCGGTCGTACCGTGGATGAACAGCCAGCCGCCGAAATCGAAGCCCAGCCCCTTGCCCGCAAAAACCGCCATCATCGCGCCGAGCCCGATGCCCTGGTAAAATTCGAGCATCATCGTCGGTACGCCAAAGGCGAAACCGAGCGCGAAGGACAGAATCGACACGCGGCTGTTGTGCGTGAACAAATAGGTCGCGAAAATGCGGAGCCCGCTTTCGCCCTTGCCCGCCGCCTCCTTGCCGTGCCCCAGCGTCGATTGCAGATATTCGGCGCTCGCGCGCGGATCGCGCCCCGACGACATGCCTTCGTCGACGAAATTATAATACCATTCGGGGTTGCTCGACACGAGCGAATAGCTGGTGAGCGCGCCGAGCAGGATGATGAGCGCGATGACGATCGTTTCCTTCCACACCGACCGCACGGCCGCGGGCCAGTCATAGAGGAAGAAGCGGCGGAGGCGGGCCCAGCGGCTTTCGCGCACGCCATAAACGAGGAAATAGCCCCGGATCGACAGCGCCTCGAGATGGTCGAGCAGCGCCTTGTCGAGACTGGTGGCGCGCGCGATCGAGAGCGACGAAAGCGTGGCGCGGTAGAGCACGGGCAGTTGCAGCAGCTCTTCGCTCGACAGGCCCTTCGCGCCCTTTTTCTCCAGCCGGGTGAGCAGGCGGTCGAAGGCGATCCAGTCGGCCTCGCGCTCGGCGCGGAAGCGGCTCGCAGAAAAGCCGGGGGCGCCGATCGCGCGCGGTGCGGGCGGCGGCGGGCTCACAGGCCCCCCTGTCGCTTGATGCCGAGATAGGCCTCGACCGCGCTCGCGCCCATCGCGTCGGCGGGCACCTCGATCACATCGGCGCCGAGACGGCGCAGCCGCGCGATGACGAGCTGGCGGTCGGCGAGCATCGCCGCGGCGACATTCGCGCGCGTGATGTCGGCGGCGCTTTCGGGATGGCGGCGCTCCTCCGCCTCGACCTCTTCGTCGCGCAAGACGACGAAGAGCAGGCGATGCTTCTTCGCCAGCCGTCCCGCGGCGCGGATCATCAGGTCGGCGCTCGTCGCGTCGGCAAATTCGGTGAAGAGGATGATCAGCGAGCGGCGATTGAGCTGCGCGCTGAGCGTGGTCAGCGCGAGGGTGAAATTGCTTTCGACCGGCGCATAGTCGATCAGGCTCGCCGCGCGCTGAAGCGCCGGGAAATCCTGGATATGCATATAGGCCGGGGTCAGCGCCTGCGGCTTCGCGGCAAAGGAAAAGAAGCTGATCCGGTCCCCCAGCTTCAGCCCGACATAGGCGAGCAGCAGCGCCGCCGCCACCGCGCGGTCGACGCGCGGCATCCCGCCCGCAGGCTCGGCCATTGTCCGCCCCGCGTCGATCGCCAGCACGACGCGATTGTCGCGTTCGACACGATATTCCTTGGCGAGCAGCTTGACGTGGCGCGCCGACGCGCTCCAGTCGATTGACCGCCGGTCCATCCCCGGCTGATATTCGGCAAGCGCCTCATACTCGCTGCCTTCGCCGCGGAAACGCTGCTGGCGAAGGCCGAACCAGCTGTTGCGCTGAAACAGGCGGCTGCCAGCGTCGGTCACGGCGCGCAGACTGGGTACCACGCTGATCGCGCCATCGACGGCAAATTTGCGCTGTTTCCACACCAGCCCAAGCGGCCCGGCCCAGCGGACCCACAGCGCCGCGATCCCAGCCTGTCCGCGCCGCGACGCCGCGAGCGCAACCGTCTGGACGAGCGCGTCGCCCGCGCGGCGCATCTCGCCCGCCAGCCGCCCGCCCGCGGCCAGCCGTTCGTCGAGCGCCAGCGCAAATTCGGCGTGCGGCGGGACCGCACGGCCACGCGCGGTGAGCGACAGGTCGAAGGGATCGCCGACGCCCGCCTGGCCTGGAAAGCGCACGTCGAGCGTCAGGTGGCGCGGATTGGCCCCCGATAGCGTGTCGAGGATCAGGCAGGCGAGGATCGCGCCGATCCACCCCGGTGCGACGAGCCACAGATCGGGGCGGACAAGGCCGAGCACGAGCGCCAGCGGGGCGCCGGCAAGCAGCAGATAGATCGCGCGCCGGGTAGGATAGATCATATTAGCCCGCCGAACATTTCATCCGCCATTGCGAGCGCAGCGAAGCAATGACGCCGGGAAAACCGGTTCCGCTCACCGGGGCGCTTCCTCGCGTTCGAGCAGCGCGGCGACGACCTGTTCGACGCTGCGCCCCTCGATCTCGGCCGCGGCCGACAGGATGACGCGGTGGCGCAGAACGCCCCCGGCGAGGCGCTGGACATCGTCGGGAATCGCATAGTCGCGCCCGTCGAGCGCCGCCGCCGCACACGCCGCGCGCGCAAGCAGCGTTGCGGCGCGGGGGCTGGCGCCGCATTCAAGGTCGGCGCTTTCGCGCGTCGCGCGGACGAGGCGGACGATATAATCGACGATCTCATCGGCGAGGCGAACGGTGGCGATGACATTGATTGCCTCGCCGATCGCCTTGGCATCGGCAACCTGCGCGACGCCGAAATCGCCGATCGCGGGGCTTTTGAACCGCCCGCCATGGTCGGCGACGATGCGGCGCTCCTCGTCAGCGGCGGGGTAATCGACGACGAGTTTGAACAGGAAACGGTCGAGCTGTGCCTCGGGCAGAGGATAGACGCCCTGTTGCTCGATCGGATTCTGCGTCGCGAGCACCGTGAAGCGCGGGCTCATTGCATGTGGCTCGCCGTTGATGGTGACACGGCGTTCCTGCATCGCCTCCAAAAGCGCGGCCTGCGTCTTGGGCGGCGTGCGGTTGATTTCGTCGGCGAGCAGCAGTTCGGTGAAGATCGGCCCCTTGGTCAGCGTGAAGCTCGACGTCTGGAAATTGAACAGGTTGGACCCCAATATGTCGCCGGGCATCAGATCGGGCGTGAATTGAATGCGCCCGAAATCGAGCCCCGTCGCGCGCGCGAAAGCCTGCGCCAGCAGGGTCTTGGCGGTGCCCGGCGGACCTTCGAGCAGCACATGCCCGCCCGCGAGCAGCGCGATCGTCACCATGCGCGTGAGTGCTTCCTGCCCGAACACGGCCTTGGCGACCTCCGCCTCGATCGCGGCGCCGAGGGCCGCCACGCTTTCAACACCTGGAGCGGCAGGATTAGCTGTCACGGAGTAGATCCTTTCTAATGGCATGCAGCGCCTGTGCGTCGCTGAGAAATTCGTGCGTGCTCCGCGCCAGCGGCAAACGCCGCGCGAGCGCCGAAAAGGATTCGCCGCCGCCGCGCTGGTGCCGGTCGATCCAGTCGTCGGTTTCGGCGTCGCTCAGTCCGGCGGGCGCGTGCAGCCGCCGGACGATCGCGCTGCGCTGGCTTTTCACATAGGCGCCGGCGCCGTCGATCTCACGGTGGGCTTGTTTGATGAGGTCGGCGCTGTTCGCAATCAACGCCGCCTTCGACACCGGGATCGCGCGCCCGGGGCGGATCGCGGGACCGAAGCGCGCCCACGCCTGCCACAGCGCGAAAAGCCCCGCCGCGATCAAGCAGAAGGTGATGCCGATGAAGGGCGGGACAAAGGCGAAGCGGAGGAGCGATCGCTGCGCGCCAAAGCCGTTCAGCGTCAGGTCGAACGCCAGGGCATCGGCCCCGGCATCCTCGGCGATCGCATCGATGAGATTGGCCGCGGCGGCGGCCTTGTCACGGCTGGCAAAGGCAAGATTGTTGACGAGGTCGGGATCGGCCAGAACATAAAGGTTGCGATCGCGCACCCGCGCGAGCAGCGCCGATCCATCCGATGCGACGATCAACGGCTCCAGGCGCGCACCGCGCACCGTGTGAAGCTGGCCTGGCTCGACCAGGCGGATCGCACGCGCGCCGATGCGGCCGCGGGCATCGTCATTGCCCCAGCGCGCCCGGCCCATCCTGACGGGGCCGAAAATATCCTCAGGCAGCAGCCGCATCGGCGGCAGAAGCGCGATGCCGCTGCCGACCCAGCCCGGTTTCGGTGCTTTGGCATCGGCGCGGCCCGCCGACCATTTGGGCAGGATGACGAGCGCCGGCGCTTCGCCCAGGCCGGCTAGCAGCTCGCGCATCTCCTCGGTCCGGGTACGCGCCGTCGGGGTGAGGATCAGGAGCGGGTCATGCGCATAATAGCGCGTCGGCCCCGCCTTTCGCCGCAGTTCGACGTCGGCGCCCGCGCGTTCGGCCAGATCGACGATGCCGGCATAGCCCGGCGCCGCCTTGGACAGCGCGTGCCCGCCGCCGTCATTGCCATCGCCGATCTGCGGCCCCAGCGCGATCAGCGCCCACAGCGCGATAAAGGCAATGACGCCGATCGCGACCACTGCCGCGATCAGCCGGGGGTTGAAACCATGGTCGCTGGCGGCGCCCGTTCCGGTCATGCGCGCGCCCAGTTTCTTGCGACCGTCAGATCGGTATAGGCGCGGCGGCATTGATCCCAGGCGCTCGCGTCGACCGCGCGCCCGCCGAACAGGCTGATCTCGACCGCGCGCGCGATGCGGCTGAACGCGTGCCGCGCCGCCGGGGGAAGGTCGTGCGCCTCGGCAAGATCGCGCGACGTCATCGCGGGCCGGACGAGGCCGGGGCGACGCCCCTCGATATCCTCGACGCTGCGATAGAGAAGCAGGTGCACCGCCTCGGCAAAGCGGCCCGCATCCGCGAGCGCGTCGGCCTCTGCCAACAGGGCGCGCGCGGCCCCTGCCTCGACCTCGGCCGCCCCGTCGTCGGCATCGGCTTCACCGCGCCTCCGGCGGAAGCGCAGCGCGTCGACCCAGCGCGCGAAACCGGGAACAAAACGATACAATAGGAACAGCGCAACCAGCGCCACGGCGATCCACATCAACGGCTTTGCGGCGGGGGTGCTCCAGTCGAAAAAGCGGCCGATCGCATCGAACAGCGACGTCAGCCACTCGGGCGGCGGGGTCGGCGGGGGCGGCGGCGGGGGAAAAGCGGTCTGGATGTCTCCCCCGGCGACCGTCTGGCTGAAAGCGGGATCGATCAGTTCGGGATCGAGCAGCCAGCCCTCCGACCCTCCGGCGCTCGCCGGGCCGGCGGCGGCCGGCGTCTGGGCGATCCCCGTGGCTGTCATGCCGAAAAGAAGATTTCGCCCCGCACGGTCATCGCCGATCTTGGTAGCGCGAGCGAGCAGAGCAAGGCAAGAGATGCTTGCGCGCGGGACGACCCCGTTCTAGCGCGCGGGCCGATTGGTTACGATGGCAACTAATGGCCGGGCGAGAGGCCAGAGGAGAGGAGATTCGGGTGGACGCGGCGCAGGCGGTACATGAAAAATTCCTTGGCGCGCTGGCCGAAGGGCGATTGCCCGGCCGCACCGACGCCCCCGACCCGGGCGCCATCGGCCTGTCGCGCGCTGACGCCACCGATATCTTCCTGTCGCAGTTGACGAGCCGCCAGATGGACCGGCTGTCGCGCGCGCTCCAGGCGCGCGGGGAGGGCTTTTATACGATCGGTTCGTCGGGGCATGAGGGGAATGCCGCGGTCGCCGCTGCGTTGCGCGTCACCGACATGGCATTCCTCCATTACCGCTCGAACGCGTTTCAGCTCCACCGCGCCCGGCAGCGTCCGGGCGGAACGCCGACATGGGACATGCTGCTGAGCTTTGCCGCATCGAGCGAAGACCCGATTTCGGGGGGACGGCACAAGGTCATCGGGTCGAAACCGCTGAATATTCCGCCGCAAACCTCGACGATCGCCTCGCACCTGCCCAAGGCGGTCGGCGCCGCCTTCTCGATCGGCATCGCGCGGCGCCTGGGCATGGACGATCTGCCGTTGCCGGGCGACGCCGTGGTGCTTGCAAGTTTCGGCGACGCCTCAGCAAATCATTCGACCGCGCAGGGTGCGTTCAACACCGCGGGCTGGGCGGCGCATCAGGGGACGCCGATGCCGCTCGTCTTTCTGTGCGAGGACAATGGCATCGGCATTTCGACGCGCACCCCGGCGGGATGGATCGAGGCGCAGTTCCGCCAGCGCGCCGGGCTCCATTACATCCAGTGCGACGGCACCGACCTCGCCGCGGCGTACAGGGGCGCGAAGGAAGCCGCCGATTATGCCCGCCGCACGCGGCGGCCCGTGTTCCTGCACATGGGCACGGTGCGGCTTTACGGCCATGCGGGGTCGGACGTGCAGGGCGCCTATCTTCCCAAGGCGCTGATCGAAGCCGACGAGGCGCGCGATCCGCTGCTGAAAGGGGCAGCGCTGATGATCGAACAGGGGTGGATGAGCGCGGCGGAGATCGCGGGCGCCTATGCCGAGATCGGCGCCACGCTGGCGCGGCAGGCGGAGGCCGCGATTCTGCGGCCCAAGATCACGACCGCGGCCGGCGTGATGGCCAGCCTGATTCCCCCGAAACGCGATGTCGCGCGCTCGAACAGCCCTGCGGACGACGACCGCAAGGCGATGTTCGGCAGCGACTGGGGCCAGATGGACAAGCCGATGCACATGGCGCGGCTGCTCAGTTGGGCGCTCGCCGACCTGATGCTCGCGCACAGGGAAATCGTCGTCGCGGGCGAGGATGTCGGACCCAAGGGCGGCGTCTATAACGTCACCGCGAAACTGCACCAGCGCTTCGGATCGGCGCGCGTAATCAACACATTGCTCGACGAACAGGCGATCCTGGGGCTCGCAATCGGCATGGCGCACAATGGCTTCGTCCCGATGCCCGAAATCCAGTTCCTCGCCTATGTCCACAATGCCGAGGATCAGATCCGCGGCGAGGCTGCGACGCTGAGCTTCTTTTCGGACGGCCAGTACACCAACCCGATGGTCATCCGTATCGCGGGGCTGGGGTATCAAAAGGGCTTTGGCGGGCATTTCCACAACGACAACAGCCTGGCCGTCTTTCGCGACATTCCGGGCCTTGTCCTCGCAGTGCCGTCGAACGGGTGTGACGCCGTGGCGATGCTGCGCGAATGCGTCCGGCTGGCGCGCGAGGAACAGCGCGTCGTCGTTTTTGTCGAGCCGATTGCCCTCTATATGACGCGCGATCTGCACGAGGAAGGCGACGGCCTGTGGACCAGCATTTATGAAGCGCCGGGCGAAGGGGTGCCGATCCGCCTCGGCGATGTCGGCGTTCATGGCGACGGCACCGACCTGGCGATCGTCACCTATGGCAACGGATATTATCTCTCGCGCCAGGCGGAAAAGCTTCTGGCTGCCGATGGCGTCCGGGCGCGGGTGATCGACCTGCGCTGGCTGGGCCCGGTCGACGAGGAAAAGCTGGTTACGGCGGTCGGCGACGCCAAGCGCATATTGATCGTTGACGAATGCCGCATCACGGGATCGCAGAGCGAGGCGCTGATGGCGACCTTTGCCGAGCGCACCCCCAAAAAGAAATTCGCGCGCATCGCCGCCGACGACAGCTTCATCCCGCTGGGCAAGGCAGCGACGCTGACCCTGCCGAGCCGCGACAGTATCGTCGCGGCGGCGAAGGAGCTCTTGGCATGAGCGGCCGCAGGACCGCCATCGTCGTCGCGCCCGGCCGCGGCACTTATGGCAAGGGCGAGTTGGGCAGCATCGCGCGGTTGCACGGTCAGCGGTTCGCCGACGTCATCGCCGGTTTCGATGCGGAGCGCCGCCAACGCGGCCAGCCGACCGTCACCGAGCTCGACGGCGCCGACCGTTTCAGCGTCGCGACGCATATGCGCGGCGACGTCGCGGCGCCGCTGATCTACACCGCGACCGCGCTCGATTATCTCAGCATCGACCGCGAGGCCTATGACATCGCCGCGACGCTGGGCAATTCGATGGGCTGGTACAGCGCGCTGGCGCTGGGCGGCGCAGTGTCGATCGCCGACGGCTTTCGCATCGCCAATGCCATGGGCCTTAACAGCCAGACGCACGGGCCGGGCGGACAGATTCTGATGCAGGTCGTCGATGACGACTGGCGGCCGGTACCGGGATTGCGCGACACACTGCTCGACCTGGTGGCCGCGATCGACGCACGGGCCGATCACGCGCTCGCGCTGTCGATCGACCTCGCCGGTATGCTCGTGCTTGCGGGCAATGAGGAAGGGCTCACCGCACTGCTCGCCGAAGCGCCGCCGACGCCGGGGCGCGATCCGTTGCGGCTCGCGGGCCACGGCCCCTTTCACACAACGCTGATGGCCGGCAGCTCGCAAAAAGCCAAGGCCGAGCTGCCGCCGTCGCTGTTCGCGCGGCCTGCGCTCCCGATGGTCGACGGCCGCGGCCATATCTGGCGGCGCTTTTCGAGCGATCCCCTGCAAATGTGGGACTATAGCTTTGGGCACCAGATCCTCGCGCCCTATGATTTCGCGCTTTCGGTGCAGGTTGCGGTCAAGGAGTTCGCGCCGCAGGCGATCATCCTGCCGGGCCCCGGCGACACGCTGGGCGGCGCGATCGCGCAGGCGCTGATCGGCATCGAATGGCAGGGGATGAAGAGCAAGGCCGATTTCATGGCGCGGCAGGCGTCGGACCCGATCCTGCTGTCGATGGGCCGCGTCGAACAGCGCGCGCTTGTGACCGGGAACAAATAGGGCCGACAGCGATTATTCGCTGCCGGCCCTTTCGTGCGTGCGCGGTCAGGTGGGGTTGACCGCGCCCGAATGAACGGCGGCGCCCATGGGGACCAACACAAGGGCGAAATGCCGTTCATATCCCTTATAGCGCGCCGAAACGCGATCAGGCCGCAACCGCGCGCCCGTCATGCGCCGAAATGGACCGAATCGGCCGGGCCGGCGCGCGCATAATCGGCGGTGAAGCAAAGATGCAGCAGTTCGGCGACATTGCCCGCCCCCGACCGGCGCATGATATTCGCGCGGTGGACCTCGACCGTGCGCGGGCTGAGATCGAGCCGCCGTGCAATCGCCTTGTTGCCCAGCCCGGCAGCAATACCGTCCAATATGTCCCGTTCGCGCGGGGTCAGCTGAGCGAGGCGCGCTTCGGCGGCGCGGCGGCGCGCGCGCGCCGCCAGCCACGCGGGCCGCTCCGCCAACGCCGCGTCGACGGTGCGGCGAACCAGCCCCGGATCGAGCGGTGCGGGCAGGAGGTCGCGCGCACCGCCGAGCAGGATGGCGCGCGATTCGGCGATGCTCAGCCGCTCCGCCGCAACGAAAGCGGCGATGCCGTCGCGCGCCGCGACATGCGCGAGCAGCGCGGCGCCATCGACCGTGCCCGGCTGGTCCCAGCGCAGCAGCAACAGGGCGCAGCTTTCCTCATCGCCCGCCGCCAGCCAGTCGTCCCCACTCGCAAAGCTGCGCACGATGCGCGCCGCCCCCGCGGCGAGCACGCGGAAACAGGCGGCGCGCTCGACCGGGTCGGGAAGGATCAGGTGGATGTGGCCGTCATCGCCGGTCATGCCGCAATGCTAGCCGCCCGGCCAGCGCGCGCGACAGCCCAACAATGACAGCGATGGCGCCATAATGGAGCACGTTCGTCCCACGCCGACGATCATGCCGGCCGGCACGGCGCTCCGCCAACGCAAAGGGGCGGGCCGCATGGCGGCCCGCCCCGATCCTTATCCAGAGCCAACGTCAGTTGTTGCGGACGTGATTCCGCGGTTCGTGAGGACGTCCGCCCGCTGACTGCCGACCCGAGGCCGGTTGCGCGGCGGCGGGCTGTCCCGACGGCGCGTTGGGCTTGGCCGACGCTGGAGCAGGCTGCCCGGCCGATCCCGCATCCTCCTGCGCCTTCGCGGCATCCTTGAGCTGGCCCTTGGTCATGCCGCTGACGAGCACGTCGCCCGAACCAGCGAAGCTGGCGGCGGGAAGCGTCGCAACCCGATCGCCGACCTCGACCGTCACGGCCTGAACGACGCCGTTACCCGTCTGGCGTACATCCTGGACATAACCGATCACCTTGCCGCGCGGGTCGGTGACGGGCATCCCCGAGGCAACGGCGAACATGCCGTTGCCGCTGGCGGCGCCGCTTCCGGCCGCGGCGAGCTGCCCAAGACTGCCCTGAAACGCGCCGTTTCCGACGCCCGTTCCGGCCACCGAACCCAGCAGGCCGGGGGCCGGCTGTCCGGCTTCCTGCCCCTTGGCGACATCCTTGATCTCGCCTTTGGTCATCCCGGTGATCAGCGCATTGCCCGCGCCGGTGAAGCTGGCAGCGGGAAGCGTCGCAAGGCGATCGCCCACCTCGACCGTCACCGCCTGCACGACGCCGCGGCCTGTCTGGCGCACGTCATGGACATGACCGATGACATTGCCGCGCGGATCGGTGACGGGCATCCCCGATGCGACCGCGAACATGCCGTCGCCGCTGGCCGCGCCGCTTCCGGCCGCGGCGAGTTGGCCGAGGCTGCCCTGAAAGCCGCCCGCGGCCGAACCTGCAGCGCTGGCGCTGCCGGAGACGTTCGACAGCACGCCGCCGGCCCGGTCGCGGGCAGCCCCGGCCGCGCCCTGCGCGGTTCCGGTGGCAGTGGCGGCGGCGCCGCGCGCCGTTCCGAGGGCGCCGCCAACGGTTTCGCGGGCAAAGTCGGTACCGACGGCCTGCGCACCGACGCTGCCGTCGGCCGAGGCGCGGCCCGAACCCTGTGCATTGCCGCCCAGCGTGTTGCCGAGCAGATCGCCGCCAGCATTGGCCGAACCATTGCCGCGTGCATCGGCGCCGCCGCGACCTTCGACGCGGCCCGACCGCCGATCGACCTTCGCTTCGCCGCGGCCCGACCCGGTAAGGTCGCCCGCGCCGCCAAGCGTGCCGCCGATCGGACCCGTCGGGTTGCCGAGGGTGCCGCCGAGCGTGCCGCCAAGGCCGCCGCCGAGGCCGCCGCTACCGCCGAGCAACTGCGCCGTCGCCGGGGCCGAAAAAGCCATGGCCGACGCGGCAAGCGCGAAGGCCGAAATGAAAATACGATTTGCCATTGTCCTACTCCTGCATTGGGCCCGGAGGGGCTGGGCCTGATGCAAGAACGATGGCGGGTCCGATATTCTTCCCAAAAAAAAATGCGCGGACCGATCAGCGGCCGCAATCGCCGCAAATCAGGCCGTGGCCATAAATCTTGTCGCGTCCCTTGGCGCCAAGGTCGCGGGCCTCCATCACCAGCGCCGCCACCGCGGGCCCGATCGCGTCGATCGCAGCGGCGGGATAGTGGAGCGCAAGCCGCCCGGCGACGAGCGGCGCGGCAAAGGACGTCCCGCGCAGGCGGCCGGAACTGGCGGCGCCGGTCGCGGCGTGCACCGCATCGCCGGGCGCGGCGAAGTCAATGTCGAGCGCACGGCCGGCCTCGGGGAGCGCGCGCCGCCTGGCATCGACACCGGTTACAGCGAACACGCCGCGATAGGATGCAGGATAGGCGGGCGGCGCGGCGGGGCCGTCATTGCCGACCGCCGCAACGACCAGCATTCCCCGGCGCTGCGCCGCGGAAACCGCCGCCGCGAGCAATTTATTGTCCGGGCCGACAAGGCTGATCGTCGTCACCGCGACGCGGCGCGATGCAAGCCAGCCGAGCGCGCGCGCGATCGCGCTGGCGCTTCCGCCCGCGGGGTCGTCGCCATAAACGTCCGCGGCGAGCAGACGCCGTCCCGGCGCTGCGCCCCGCACGCTCCCCGCCCCGACGAGCAAGGAGGCAACCGCCGTTCCATGCTCGCTGGCCGCGGGCGCACCGCGCGCGAAACCCTGCTGCTCGACGCGCCCCGCGACCGATGGATGCGCCGCGACGCCGCCATCGATCAGGCCGAGCGGCGCCGCGCCTCCGGGCGCCGTTGTTGCCAGCATCGTCCCCGGCAAAGCCCCGCCCGGCCCGCTTGCGAAATAAATATGGTCGACATCGACTTCGGCTTCGGGCAGCAGCTTGGCCAATTGCCGCTGCGCCCGGCCGAGGGTGCGCCCGTCGGGGACGCGAAAGCGCGCGATGTCGATGCCGAGCGCATCGATCCTTTCGCGCTCGATCAGCGCAAAACCCTTTTCGCGGGCACGCGCAATCATCGGCGCATCGACGCCGATCGCGACGAGGACGCCACGCACCGCCGGCTCGCCCCGCGCGTCGCGCTCGATCGCGTCGGGGTGACGCCGGACCAGCGCGGTGATACGGTCGAGCCGCAGCGCGTGCAGCTTGTCCTCCGCGACGGTGAGCGTTTCGCCCGCAAGATCGGGAAGCCCCGGCAGGATGCGCCCCGTGTCGGGAATGCCGACCGGCGGCAACGCAACCTGCGCCCCGGCGCGCGGGACCGCGCCGCCTGGAAGGAGGCAAAGTGCGAGCAGCCATGCGAACATATATTTCATCGGTGTCTCTCATCGACGCGCGGCGTCGGCCGCGGCGGAAAATTTTAGCATGATGCGGAAGAAACGATAGAAGGCTGTCGTTTCATCCTCAGCAATCGAAAAGGCGACGATGCGCTTTGAAGAGGAACTGATCGAGCTGCTGCCCCGGCTGCGCCGTTTCGCGCGCGGCCTGACGCAGAGCGCCGCCGACGCCGACGATCTGTGTCAGGCGGCGATCGAGCGCGCGCTGAAATCGCGTGGACAGTGGCAGGACGGAACGAGATTGGACAGCTGGATGTATCGCATCACCCGAAATCTGTGGATCGACGAGCGGCGGGCGGCGGGGCGGCGCGGCGTCCATGAGGTGATTGACGAGGCCGCGACGCAAATCGCGGGCGACGGCGCCGCCGAGGTCGAGGCGGGCGCGGTGCGCGGCGATGTCGACGGCGCCATGGCGCGGCTGCCCGACGAGCAGCGCGAGGTCGTGATGCTCGTGCTCGTCGAAGGCTATGCCTATCGCGAAGCCGCCGAAATCCTGGACGTGCCGATCGGCACCGTCACCTCGCGCCTGGCGCGCGGCCGCGATACATTGATGCAGTTGCTGGGAGAGGCGGCATGAGTTTCGATCCCCTTTTGGTCGCCGCTTATGTCGACGGCGAAGTCGACGACCTGACCGCACGCCGGATCGAGCGCGAGGCGGAAAGCGACGCAGCGCTCGCCGCCGCGATCGCTCGTCATCGCGCACTGAAGGTACAGCTGGCGGCGCATTATGCCCCCGTCGCGGCCGAACCGGTCCCCGACCGGCTGCGCGCGCTGTTGGCCGATAGGTCGGTCGACACGAGCCTTGCCGAACGGCGCGAACGGCGGCGCCTGCGCTTTGCGCCCGCGCATATGGGCGCAATCGCCGCATCGCTCCTCCTCGGGCTGACGATCGGTATGCGACCGTGGGCGCCCGCCGCCGACGTGACCGAACGCGGCGGCATGCTCGTCGCCTCGGGCGAGCTTGCTGCGGCGCTCGACACGCAGCTCGCGGCGACGCAGGGCGCCGATGCCGCGGTGCGGATCGGCCTCAGCTTCCAGGACCGGCGCGGGCGTATCTGCCGCAGTTTCGAAGGCGCCGCGCTGTCGGGCATCGGCTGCCGCAACGCGAACGGCTGGTCGCTCGAACGGACGATGGGCGGCCGGACCGCCAGCGCCTATCGCCAGGCGGGATCGGGGTCGCTGGCGGCCGATGCGGCGGCGATGATGGCCGGCGAACCCTTTGACGCCGCCGCCGAACGCGCCGCGCGCGCCCGCGGGTGGGAATAGACGCCCGAACGTCCTGCGCGCGCGCTCAATCCCGCCGAAACGGATCTTCGCGCAGCGACCGTCCCGCCGTTTCGGGCATGAAGCGCAGCGCCGCCATCCCGACGAGGCAGGCGAGCATCATATAATAAGCGGGCATGAGCGGGTCGCCGGTCAGGCTGATCAGCCCGCTGCCGATCATCGGCGCAGTGCCGCCGAAGATCGAGGTCGAGATATTATAGGCGACCGCAAAGCCCGCGAAGCGCACCGCGGTGGGGAACATCGCGGGAAAGGTGGCCGAGATCGTCGCGAGCTGCGGCACATACAGCAGACCGAGCGCCATGAAGGCAATCACCGCGCCCGCAAAGCCCGTGCCGATCAGCATATAGAGCGGTACGACGAGCAGGAAGAGCCCGATGAGCGACCAGCGCCACATCGGCCGCCGCCCCACCCGGTCGGACAGCGCGCCGGCAAAGGGCAGGAAGATCATCATGAAGAGCATGCCGATGATCGGCACGAGCAACGCCTCCTCGCTCGACAGGCCGATGCGCCGCTGAAGATAGGTCGGCATATAGCTGAGCAGCGAATAGTTGACGACGTTGAGCGCCACCACCAGCCCGCCGACGACGAGCAAGGGGCGCCAGTAATCGCGCACCAGCACGGCCAGCCCCGGCGGCTCGCGCCGCTCGGCGGACGCCATTTCCTCGCGGAACACCGGCGTATCTTCCATCTTCGACCGGACATACATGCCGATGAGCCCGATCGGCCCCGCGATCAGGAACGGAATGCGCCAGCCCCATTCGTGCATCGCCGCATCGCCGAGATAGAGCGAATAGCCGAGCATGAGCGCGGCGCCGAAGGAAAAGCCCGCGAGCGTCCCGAATTCGAGGAAGCTGCCGTAAAAGCCGCGCCGGTCGTCGGGCGCATATTCGGCCATGAAGGTCGCCGCGCCGCCATATTCGCCGCCGGTCGAAAAACCCTGGAGCATCCGCAGGATGATGAGCAGGGTCGGCGCCCAGAAACCGATGCTGTCATAGGACGGGATCAGCCCGACCGCAAAGGTCGCGCCCGCCATCAGCAAAATCGTCATCGCGAGCACCGACTTGCGCCCGATGCGGTCGCCGAGCGGCCCCCAGAACAGCCCGCCGAGCGGCCGCACGAGGAAGGAAATGGCAAAGGTCGCGAGCGCGAACAGCACCGCTTCCTCGGTCTCGCCGGGAAAAAGCGCCGCCGAAATATAGGTCACGCCATAGGCATAAATGCCATAGTCGAACCATTCGACGGCATTGCCGAGCGCCGACGCCCCGACCGCGCGGTGGAGCGGCGACGATCCGGCGTGCGCCGATGATGGGCCGGAGGCGTCGGGGGTCATGATCTTGTCCATGCGTCACCTGTTTTTTGGGTTGGTTCGGGTTCGGGGCCGGCGGGATCGAGCAGCGCGGCAACCGGCGTGGTGCGCGGCAGGATCTGGAAATCCTGTTGCGCCGCGCCGGGAACGGGATCGCTGGCGGCGAGGCGCCAAAGGCCGAAGGCGAGCATCGCCGCCGCCGCCAAAGCGATGAAGAGAAACAGCCCCCCCGCCCCCGCCGCGGTCATCGCTGCCGCCGCGCCGAGCGGGCCTATTGCGGCGCCGACCGAATAGAGAAGGACAAGCTGACCGCTGGCGGTCACGCGCTCCGACGGCAGCAGGCGGTCGTTCGCGAAGGCCACGCACAGCGGATAGAGCGCGAAGCTGAGCCCGCCGAACAAGGCGCCGAGCGCAAAAAGCAGCGCCCCGGCGGGGGCCATGGCGAGCGCGACGCTGACACCGAGCGTCGCGGCAAAACAGGCGATGATCACGCGGCGGCGGTCGAAGCGGTCCGATAGACGGCCGAGCGGCCATTGCAGCGCGACGCCGCCCAGAATCACCGTCATCATGAAGGTCGCGGTGTCGGCGAGGCTGAGCCCGGTCCGCCGCGCATAAATGGCGGCAAGGCCATAGAAGGCGCCGAGCAGCAGCCCGGTCATCCCCGCCCCCGCGACGCCAAGCGGCGACGCTTCGAACAGCCGCCGCAGCGGCAGCGACGCCGCATCCTCGAGCGCGGGCGCCGCGCTGCGCGTCAGGCAGACGGGAATGATCGCGAGCGAGATCAGGACCGAGGCGAGTTCAAAGGGAATCTGCGGTGCCGTATTACCCGAACGCAGCAGCAGTTGCCCGATCGCCTGTCCCGAATAGAGCGCGACCATATAGAAGGCGAGGACCGTGCCGCGCGTTTCCGCCTCCGCCCGGTCGTTGAGCCAGCTTTCGACGCAGATGAACACCCCCGCAACGCACAGCCCGTCGACCAGTCGAAGCCCCGCCCAGAGCAAGGGGTGCTGAAACAGCGCATAGGTCAGCGTGCTCGCCGAAAGCAGCGCGACAAAGGCGGCATAGGCACGAATATGGCCGACGCGGCGCACGAGAACGCCCGCGCGGAGCGCGCCGATCACCAGCCCGCCGAAATAGGCGGTGGCGACGAGGCCGATCACCATCGTGCCGCTGCCCGCGCGTTCGAGCCGGAGGCCGATGAGCGTCGACAGGAAGCCGCTGCCCGCCATCATCACGAAGATGGCGACGAGCAGGCTGCGAACGGGGTTGATCGTGGCAAGCATCGGCGGCAGCCGGATCAGGCGGCGCGCCGCTTTACCGCTCCCCCGGCCTCATCCTCGACCAGCGCCTTGTGCAGCGCGACGACGGCGGTGTCGAAATCGCCCGGATCGATCAGGAACTGGATGTCGACGTTGCGGATCTGATGCTGCATCGCGATCATCGATACCCCGGCCGCATCGAGCGCGCGCAGCGCATCGGGAACGAGGCCGGGGCGCGAGATGTCGCTGCCGATCACCGACACCATCGCCACCGGCTGCGCCGAAATCGCGGCGTCGGGATATTGGTCCTGCAGGTCGCCGATCACCTTGTTCACGGCGGCGGCGCTCGCGGACAGATAATGGGTGATCGTGTTCGCGTTCGACGATTTGCTGACGATCCAGATCTTGTGGCGCGTCAGCGCGTCGAGGATCGCGGCGTCATAACCCTTTACCCCGACCATATCCTGTTCGAAGAATTGCAGCGCCTGCACCTGGCGCAGCCCGGTGACGATCTCGACGCGCGGTACGTCGGAGACATAGTCGCCGGTCACCAGCGTGCCTTCGTCCTCGCGGTCGAAGGTGTTGCGCACGCGCAGCGGGATGCCCGACTGGCGCAGCCCGCGCCCGGCCCCCGGATGGACGGCTTCCATCCCAAGGTTCGCGAGCTGGTCGGCGACGTCGTAATTGGTGCGGCCGATCTTGCGCGCCTTGCCTTCGCCGACCAGCTTGGGGTCGGCGCTCGACAGGTGGAACTCCTTGTGGATGATCGCCTCGCGCGCGCCGGTGAGCACGGCAAGCCGCGAAAAGGTCATTTCGGTATAGCCACGCGCATAGCGGCGCACCATGCCGCCCTCGCATCCCGCATAGCCGGTGACGATCGGCAACGTCGTGCGAAGGTCGATCGGGGCAAAGGCTTCCTTGATCCGTTCGTCCAGGCTTCTGAGATCGTCCTGGTCCCACAGCGTCAGATCGACGAACAGCGCATCGACGTCGCGGTCGCGCAGCAGCAGCGCGGTGCTGTGCGCGCTGTGCGCCTCGCCGATCCCCGCGAGCAGTTCGCGCACCGTCGCGAGCTGATCCTTCAATCCGAAGCGCCCGTGGCTGCGCAGCCGCGCGAGATCGTCAAGGCAGGCGGCAACGGCATCGACGCGCGCGTCGACGAAACGGTCGGCCTCGGCCCGGCTTTCGCCGCGCACGAACATCTCGGCATTGCGCGCGTGCATCGCGGTGCGCACCGCCGCCATGCCGCGGCGCCACGCGTCGGCGTCGTCATCGTCGACGAAATGGCCATAGACGCCGGGGGCCCCCGTCTTCTTGTTTTCAAGCAGCAGGTCGGTCATCCCGGCATAGGCCGACACGACGAAGATGCGGTTATAAAGATCGGCGCCCGACCGGCCCGCGACGAGCACATTGTCGAACAGGGTCGCGGTCGCGGCCATCGACGTGCCGCCGATCTTTTCGACGCTGTGCCCCGTCATGCCGGCACCGCCTGGGCGAGCGGCCCGCGCTCGACGCTCAGCGCCGCTGGTTCGTCGCGGTTGGCGAGGAACCAGGGACGCGGCTTTTCGACGCCGAAGGGCTTTTCCAGCCGATTGCTGACGGCGTTATAGACGAGGAAGGCATTGGCGCGCGGAAAGGGCGTGATGTTGCCGTTCGACCCGTGCATCAGATTGCAGTCGAACAGGATCACCGTGCCCGGCTTGCCCGTCGGCGCGACGATGCCATGCTTGTGCGCCAGTTCGGCCAGGCTTTCCTCGTCCGGGACGCCATATTCCTGCTTCTTGAGCGAGCTTAGATAATGGTCGTCGGGGGTTTCGCCGACGCAGGTGAGATAGGTGCGGTGCGACCCCGGAATCACCATCAGCGGACCGTTGTGCGGCGTGTTTTCGGCGAGCAGCACCGACATCGACAAGGCGCGCATCCGGGGCATCCCGTCCTCGACATGCCAGGTTTCGAAATCGCTGTGCCAGTAAAATTCCTTGCCCTTGAAACCCGGCTTATAATTCAGCCGCGACTGGTGGATATACACCTCGTCGCCGAGCAGGAAGCGCGCGACATCGGCGAGCCGCGCGTCGGAGGCCAGCCGCTTCATCACGGGGCTTTGCGCGTGAATTTCGAAGATGGAGCGGATTTCCTTGCCCTGCGGCTCGGTAACGATCGTCTCGGCGTCGAGCGCCGCGGGGTCGGCGAGCAGGGCCCCGGCGGCTTTTTGCAGGAAGGCGACTTCGTCGTCCGAGAAAATATCCTCGAGCAGCATATAGCCGTCGCGGTCAAAGGCCGCGGCCCGCGACGCGCTGATCGGCGCGTCGTCGCTCCATTCGCTGTAGACGACAGGGTCCAGGCGCGGCCGCATCTCGGCTTCCGCGCGCTGGCGCGAGGGGTAGAGGTCTTGCATCGGACGTCTCCCTTTCTGTTGGGTGTGAAGGTCAGTCGGCGGCGACGCGCTCGCGGGCGAGGTCGGGGTCCGCCGGATAGGCGCCGCTTTCGTCATGCACTTCCCGGCCCGTGACGGGCGGGTTGAAGACGCAGGCGGTCAATATGTCGGTTTCGGGCCGAACGATGTGGCGGTCATGGTCGTTGAGCGCATACATCACGCCGGGGCGCAGCGCGTGAATCTCTCCGGTCGCCAGATCCTCGATCGTGCCCGTGCCTTTCAGCACCAGCACCGCCTCCAGATGATTCTGGTAGTGCATCTTGAGCTCGCTGCCCGCGAAGAGGGTGGTGACGTGGAACGAAAAGCCCATGCCGTCGTCCTTGAGCAGCAGCCGCGCGCTGGCCCAGCCGTCCGAACGGACATTGCGGTCGGTTTTGCGAATCTCGCCTAGGTTGCGAACGATCATGTCTTTGTCTCCTGTGCTTATTCGGCGGCGACGGCGTAGTCCGAAGCCATCGCGTCGCGGATCTTGGTTTCGAGAATGTCGAGGCCGGCGCCGAGCACGGCGTCGTCGATGACGAGCGGGGCAAGCACCTTGATCACCTCGTCATGCGCACCGCTGGTTTCGATGATCAGCCCGGCATCGAAACAGGCGGCCGTCACTGCCGCGGCGAGTTCGCCCGAACCGACATTGATGCCGCGCATCATGCCGCGGCCACGCGTTTCAAAGCCATGGTCGGTGGCGATCGCATCGAGCCGTGCCGCGAGCAGGTCGCCGCGCCGGCGCACGTCGCGCTGGAAATCGTCGCTGTTCCAGAAATGGCGGAGCGCGGCGGCGGCGGTAACGAACGCGTGGTTGTTGCCGCGGAAGGTGCCATTATGCTCGCCCGGCGACCATTGGTCGAGTTCAGGGCGCAGCAGGGTCAGCGCAAAGGGCAGCCCCATGCCCGACAGCGATTTGGCGAGCGTGACGATGTCGGGGGTGAAGCCCATGTCCTCGAAGCTGAAAAAGCCGCCGGTGCGGCCGCAGCCCGCCTGAATGTCGTCGACGATCAGCAGCGCGCCGTGCGCCTTGGCGATGTCGGCGATGCGGCGCAGCCACTCGGGCGATGCGGCGTTGAGCCCGCCTTCGCCCTGCACCGTTTCGACGAGGATCGCGGCGGGCGCGTCGAGCCCGCTCGACGGATCGGCAAGCCGCTGTTCGAGCAGGTCGGCAGTGTCAACGTCGGGGCCGTAATAGCCGTCATAGGGTTCGTGCGCGACATGGGCGAGCGGCACGCCCGCGCCGCCGCGCTTGGTCGCATTGCCGGTGCAGGCAAGCGCGCCCAGTGTCATACCGTGGAAACCGTTGGTAAAGGCGATGACCAGTTCGCGGCCCGTGACCTTGCGCGCGAGCTTGATCGCCGCCTCGACCGCGTTGGTTCCCGTCGGGCCGGTGAACATGACGCGGTGATCGAGCCCGCGCGGTTTCAGGATCAGTTCCTCGAACGTATCCAGAAAATCGCGCTTGGCATCGGTATGGAGGTCGAGCCCGTGGGCGATGCCATCGGCCGCGATATAGTCGAGCAGCGCCTGCTTCAAAATCGGGTGGTTATGGCCGTAGTTCAGCGTCGAGCATCCTGAGAGAAAGTCGAGATAGCGCCCGCCCTGGTCGTCGTGCATCCACACGCCCTCGGCCTTGCCGAACTGGCGCGGCATCGAGCGCGCATAGCTGCGCACCGCCGATTCGCGGCGCTCATAGATGCTCCGGTCGGGAAGCGTGCCCGAAGGCTGCGGTGTCTTGCTCATCATCCTATTCCTGTTCTGCGTCGATTTTTGTGCGGTCGAACGGCCCGATGCGGGCCAGAAATTCAGTGGCGTGGGCGCCAGCAAAATGCGTCTCGCGCTCGAAAAGCGGGGTGCGCTCCAGCTCGGCGCCCCAATCGCGTGCCAGCCCGCGAAAAAGCGCCCACGATGCCTGATTGTCGGCGGTGATCGTCGTGATCATGTACGTCACGCCGTCCTGCGCCGGTCGCGCCAGCAGCGCGGCGATCATCCGGCTGGCCAGCCGCCGCCCGCGCCCTTCGGCGGCTACGGCGACCTGCCAGACGAAAAATGCGTGCGCATCCGACGGCGGGCGATAGCCCGACACCCAGCCGACGATGCGCCCCGCGCGCTCGGCGATGATGCACTGTTCGGCAAAATGTTCGCACTGGAGCAGGTTGCAATAGCGCGAATTGCGATCGAGCGGCGGGCAGGCGGCGATCAGCGCGGTGACGGCGGGGCCATCGGCGGCCGTCGGCCGACGAAAGCGCAGATCGGACGCACCATGGGCCGATGGGCCGGCGTCCGCCGCGGGCGGCACAGAGGCTTCGTCTTTTGGACGATCGAATATATTTCATCTCCTGAAACAAATAACGGCGCATTGCGCGCCGGTTGATTCTCAAAGCGCGCGAAATATAGGATCATTCCGTCGTTTCGCAACCCATGGTGCCGATTATATTTCATTATTCGAAATAAATGAGTTGATCCGGGGTGTCGAAAATGGATTTGGCGCCGCTGCGCCGCGCGTCTAAACGGGAATGATGGAAAGCGAGATCGCCAGCGCCACGCTCAAAGCCTTGCGCCGCGTTTTGCGTGCGGCCGAGGGCGGCACACGGCGGCTCGCCGCCGCCACCGGCCTGACGCCGTCGCAGCTGCTCGTGCTGCGCGAGATCGACGCGCGCGGCGAGGTCACGCCAGGGATCGTCGCGCAGCGGCTGGAGTTCAGTCACGCGACGGTGACGGCGATCGTCGACCGCCTCGTCGCGCTGGGCCTCGCGACCCGCGCGCGCAGCGATCAGGACAAAAGGCGGATGCTGCTCGCAGCGACCGAAACGGGGCGGCGCTGCCTGGCCGAAGCGCCCGACATGCTACAGGAAATCTTTGCCGCGCGCTTTGCCGCGCTGCCGGCATGGGAACAGGCGATGATCCTGGCGGGCACCGAGCGGCTTGCCGACATATTGGGCGCGCGCGAAATGGACGCGGCGCCGCTGCTCGACACCGGCGCGATCGACCGCATCTGATCCGGCGCGGCTGCCACGCACAAAGGCCACGCACGAAAAAGGGCGGCGCAAAGAGCCGCCCTTCTGGCCCCCGCCCGCGCGGGGATGACGTATTTTCAGACCGCGCGGCGTCGCCGCACGGGATAATGCGTCACTTGATCTTGGCTTCCTTGAACTCGACGTGCTTGCGCGCACGCGGGTCATATTTGCGCACCGTCATCTTCTCGGTCATCGTGCGCGGGTTCTTCTTGGTGACATAGAAAAAGCCCGTGTCGGCGGTGCTCACCAGCTTGATCTTAACGGTCGTCGGCTTGGCCATGGCCCTGGTTCCTCGAAGTAACTGCACATCCGCCGGTGGCCCGGTGGATGCGGCGGGACTAAGCGGCCCCGACGTTGGTGTGAAAAACATGAAAGGGCCGCGCGACGCCGCGCCGCCCTTCAATATCCGCGCGCCTTTGGCGGGATTCGGCCCTTCTGTCAAGCAAAAGGAAGGGGGCGGACGGCGCGTCACCGCCCGCCCCGGAGGGGTCCGCGCCCCTCAGGCGCCCCGAATCTCGAACCGGACCGTCATCACTTTCCAGCTTTCCTCCGGCACGCCGCCGCGCGTCGCGGGTTTGAAGCGCCATTTGGCCAGCGCGCGGCGCCGCGTTTCCTCGAAAAAGCCCGGACTGTCAGCGTGAATCAGCTCGACCGCCTTCACGCGCCCATCGGTCCCGATCAGCACGCGCACCTTGGCAACCCCCTCGACGCCGCGCCGTTGCTCGCGCGCGGGATAGTCGGGCTGGAACACCGCGGCATGGCGCGCGTCGAGTTCGGCAAGCACCAGCCTGGGCGGTGCCGGCGGATCGGCGGGCCGCGCCGGCGGACCGGGATCGATCGGCCGGCTATCGTAAATCGGCCCGGTGGCGACGCGATCGTCGGTGAGCGGTTGGGTTTCGACGCGCGGGGCGACCGTTTCGGTGGCCGAGCCGGCCTTGGGTGTCGGCTTCGCGTCCTCGACAGGTTGGGGCGGTGGTGGCGGTTTGGGCAATTCGATGAGCGTGCCGGTCATCGGTTCCGACTTCGGCGGCGTGACGACGATCATCGGCGACAGCGCCGCCGCGACGACCAGCGCGGCGGGCAGCGCGACCGCAAGCAGCGCCGCGACCGGATGGCGGCGATGGTCGCTGCCATAGACGGTGCGGGCCGAGGCCGCCGGGTGGCGAGCGGGTACGGCGGTGACGTCGGGCACGGCCATTATCGCGGAAATCAGCGGTATCAGGGTCATGGCATCTCTCCTTGCCTTGCGACCCGGTCCCGGCGGTCGACCGCCGCCATCCGCCCGGTCGCGAAACAAAGATGTTATAACATTACTTCTTTGTCAAGCAGCTTGCTTGGGTGTCTCCTGCGCCCCCGCGAAGGCAGGGGCACACCTCCGACCGTCGCTCTTGAAACAGCCGATTGCTTGTCGCGCAAGCCGGGGAGATGGTTTCTGCCTCCGCAGAGGCAAAGAATAGCTCTCTTACGCGCTCGCCGCCGCCAGCCGTGCGATCGCCTCGTCCTTCGCGATCAGCGGCAACAGCTCGGCCATGTCGGGGCCATGGTCGCGTGCGGTGAGCGCGCGGCGCAGCGGCAGGAATAGCGCGCGCCCTTTCGCCCCCGTCGCCGCCTTCACCGCGGCGGTGAGCGCGTGCCACGGGTCGGCGTCCCAGTCGATCCCCGGCGCCGCCTTCGCCGCCGCATCGAGCACCGGCCGGTCGGCGGCTTCGGGCACCGGCGGCGCGAATGGACCATCGAACACGGGCAGCCAGTCGGCAGCCTCGGCAACCGTCGCCAGATTGGGGCGAATCGCATTCCAGCACGCCTCGGTGAGCGCCGCGGGAAGGCGATCGGCCACCGCGGCATAGCCCGTGTGATGCAGGATTTTCTGATTGAGCAGCGCCAGCTCGGCTTCGTCGAAGCGCGCAGGCGCGCGGCCGAAGCGCGCAAAGTCGATGCTCTCGACCAGCGGCGCCATTTGGGTGACGGGCTCGACGGGGTCGCTCGTCCCCAGCCGCGCAAGCAGCGCGGCAAGCGCGATCGGTTCGATCCCCGCATCGCGCAGGCTCGCCATGCCGAGCGAGCCCAGCCGCTTCGACAATTTGCCCTCGGTCCCGACGAGCAGCGCCTCGTGGGCAAAGGCCGGCGGGGCGGCGCCGAGCGCGGCGAACATCTGGACCTGCGCCGCGGTGTTCGACACATGATCCTCGCCGCGCACGACATGGCTGATGTCCATCGCGATGTCGTCGATCACGCTGGGAAGCAGGTACAGCCAGCTTCCGTCGGCGCGGCGCACGACGGGATCGGACATGGTTCGCGGCTCGAAATGCTGGGGACCGCGAACAAGGTCGGTCCATTCGATCGGCGCATCATGGTCGAGCCGGAAGCGCCAGTGCGGCGCCACGCCGTCGGGGACGGGGGCGCCGTCGGGTTTGCGCTCGTAAACGGGGGGCAGACCGCGCGAGAGCAGGATCTTGCGGCGAATCTCCAGCTCCTCTGGCGTTTCGTAACAGGCATAGACGCGGCCCGTCGCCTTCAGCTTTTCGAATTCGGCCTCGTAGAGCGCGAAGCGCGCCGACTGGCGCTCCTCGCCATCGACGTCGAGCCCGAGCCATCCGAGGTCGGCGCGAATGCCCTCGACATATTCCTCCTTCGACCGTTCGAGATCGGTGTCGTCGATGCGCAGCAGGAAACGCCCGCCATGTTTCCGCGCCCACAGCCAGTTGTGGAGCGCGGTGCGGACGTTGCCGACGTGAAGCTGGCCGGTCGGCGAAGGAGCGAAGCGGGTCGTGACGGTCATGGCGCGCGCCTATAGCCGCATTGCCGCCCCGCTGGCGACCCCGCAGTTGCAGGACGGGACGCGCCGGTCAGCCGTCGCTCTCTTCGCGGATCTTGCGGCTCATCAGGATATGCGCGGCCCAGCGCAGCGCCATGCCGATCACCGACAGCGCCGCCCCCGCGATCACCGCGGCGACCAGCGCGCGATCCTCGCCCGCGGCAGGCCAGGCGACCCACGCGAGCAGCGCAACGCTGACAATCGACAGCGCATAGCCAATGCCGGTCAACCAGTTCGCCAAGCGATCAGCCCGCGGCGCGTTGCGGCGCGCGCAGCACCGGCCAATACGCCCAGGCGATGCCAAGCAGCGCGACGATCAGGAGCACGCTATATTCGACGCCATTGCGTCCGCCGCCGACGACGAACCATCCGGCGGGCATATGCACAAGGATCATGCCCAGCGTCAGGATGAAGGCGTGGCCGAGCGCCGCCAGGCTGGTCCAGCGGCGCGCCAGCATCAGCGCGGGACCGATAAGTTCGTACAGCGTCACCGCCATTGCCCAGCCATAGCCATAGGGAAAGCCGAGGCTGTCGAGCCAGGTGCCGAAGGGGACAACCAGATCGGCCGCAAGCCGGTAGACGCCGTGGATCAGGATGAGCAGCGCCACCGTGATCCGCACGATATCGAGCACGCGTTCGGCCCGCGCGGCAGGCGCCTTTGGCCCCAATGGCAGCGCGACCTCCATCCCCTGTCTCCCTTGTCCTATGCCGTCCGGAACCCGTGGGTGATCGGATAGCGCCGGTCGCGCCCGAAGTTGCGCGTCGACAATTTGACCCCCGGCGGCGCCTGGCGGCGCTTATATTCGGCGATGGCGAGCAGGCGTTCGATCCGCGCCACGGCGTCGCGGTCGAAACCATGACGCGCCACGACATCGTCGACGCTCGCTTCCTCCTCGACCAGCATGTGCAGCATCCGGTCGAGATCCTCATAGGGCGGCAGGCTGTCCTGATCCTTCTGGTCGGGGCGCAGCTCGGCACTCGGCGGCTTGGTGATTACGCACGCGGGCATCACCGGCGTGCGCCGGTTTCGCGACAGGCGGGGCACATTTGCGTTGCGCCATTTTGCAAGCGCAAAGACCGTCATCTTGTAAGCATCCTTGAGCGGATTATAGCCGCCCGCCATGTCGCCATAGATGGTCGCATAACCGACGCTCATCTCGCTCTTGTTGCCCGTCGTGAGCAGCATTGGGCCGAATTTGTTGCTGAGCGCCATCAAGGTCACGCCGCGGATGCGCGACTGGACATTCTCTTCGGTGATATCGACCTCGGCGTCGGCAAAGCTGCCCGCGAGCATTTGATCGAACGCCTCGACCGCAGGGACGATCGGGATGGTGTCCAGCCGGCATCCGATCATCTCCGCACAGCCCGCGGCATCGTCGAGGCTCGCCTCGCTGGTGAAGCGGCTCGGCAGCATCACGCACCAGACCTTGTCGGGGCCGAGCGCGTCAGCCGCGATCGCGGCACACAGTGCCGAATCGATCCCGCCCGACAGGCCGAGCACGACGCCGGGAAAACGGTTGCGCTCGACATAGTCGCGCAGGGATATGATCATCGCGCTATAGATGTCGGCGGGATGCGCCTCCCACTCGGTGATCGCGCCCGGTTCGCACACCCAGCGCCCGTCGTCCTTGCGGGTCCAGCGCGTGACGCGCTCTTCGGCCTCCCAGTCGGTCAGCCGGTGCACCGTCCGTCCATCGCGATCGAGGACAAAGGAGCAGCCGTCGAAGACCAGCTCGTCCTGCCCGCCGACGCGGTTCAAAAAGATCAGCGGCAGCTTCGTTTCGGCGACCCGGCTCGCGAACACCTGGGAGAGCCGGCGTTCGTCCTTGTCAATTTCATAGGGGCTGCCGTTGACCGAGATGAGCAGCTCGGCGCCCTGCCGCGCGAGATGGCTGCACACCGTCGGCAGCCAGCCATCCTCGCAGATCGGCAGGCCCAGCTTCACCCCGCGCCATTCGACGATGTCGGGCAGCGGCCCCGGCGCAAAGACGCGCTTTTCGTCGAAAGTGCCGTAATTGGGCAGCTCATGCTTCCGTCGCGCCGCGACGACGCGGCCGCCGTCGAGCAACGCGACGATATTATAAAGGAGGCCCGCGGCGTCACGCTCGACCGACCCGACCAGCATCGCGGGGCCGCCGTCGGCGGTGTCGGCGGCAAGTTCGGTCAGGATTTGCGCGGCGCGCTCGGCCAGCGCGGGCTTCAGCACCAGATCCTCGGGCGGATAGCCGATCAGCTGCAATTCGGGATAGAGAATGAGGTCGGCGCCCTTGTGCCGCGCGCGGACCGCGCGCATCGCGGCGGCATTGGCGGCAAGATCGCCGACCGTCTGGGTCATCTGCGAAAGAATGATGGTCAGCGTGTCGGCGCGGTCGGTCATGGACGCGAGCCTTACCCCGGGCGCGCGCGATTGCAACGACCAAGCAGATCGGAAGTGCGGCGACGCGGGCGCCCGCGGCGTCGAGGGTCGGGGATCGCCCCTTTACCCCTTCCCCTTGGCGCCTTCGCTGGCTAAGGGGGCGCGCAATTCCATCCGCGAAAGGGCCTGCACCTTTATGAAACTCATCTCCGGCAACAGCAACCTGCCGCTGGCCCGCGCGATCGCCGACTATCTCGAGCTGCCGCTCACCGACACCAGCGTGCGCCGCTTTGCCGACGAAGAGGTGTTCGTCGAGATTCACGAGAATGTGCGCGGGCAGGACGTGTTCGTCGTCCAGCCGACCAATTTCCCCGCGAACGACAATCTGATGGAATTGCTCATCATTAACGACGCGCTGCGCCGCGCGTCGGCGAAGCGCATCACTGCGGTTGTCCCCTATTTCGGCTATGCCCGGCAGGATCGCACCGAAGGTTCTGGAGCCTTCCG
>JBGTUD010000008.1:0-30508 GCA_041939405.1 Sphingopyxis sp.
CCCTCGGAACGCAGGGCGGCCCCATGCCCAGCATGGAAAGGTCGGAACCCGCCAATCTGCTCATCAAGCCCGGCGCGGCCTATCTTGTCGATGTGGGCGACGATGCCATGACCCGCGCAATCGGCGCAGGCGCGCAGTTTCCTTGGATGCGCGGCGTCTTCATCAGTCATCTGCATTTCGATCACATAGGCGGGCTCTTCGCTGTGCTCGGACTGCGGTATCAGACGAAAACCAATACGCCGTTCACCATCTATGGCCCGCCCGGCACGAAGCAGCTGGTGGCGGGACTTCTCGCCGCGATGGAGCCGTCGGCGCGTTCCGGCTACGGCGTGCCGGGCGAGACCTATGTTTCCCCTGGGCAGAATATCAAGGCCGTCGAACTTGACGATGGCGCGGTGGTGACGCTCGACGACATGACGGTCCGGGTGGCCGCCAACAGCCATTACAGCTTCACGCCCGGCAGCGCGGAGGCGAAGCGGTTCCGCTCGCTCTCCTACCGCTTCGATATGCCGGACCGGTCGATCGTCTATACTGGCGATACCGGCCCGAGTGCGGCGGTGGAGAAGCTCGCCCTCGGCGCCGAACTGCTGGTTACCGAAATGATTGACCTCGACGAAACGCTGGCGCGCATCGCGCAGCGTGCACCGGCGATGACGCCAGAAACCGCCGCGCAGATGACGCAGCACCTCTCCACGCACCATCTCTCCCCCCGGCAAATAGCCGAACTTGCGACGCGCGCGGGGGTCGGCAGCATCGTGGTAACTCATATTGCCGGCGGACCTGCCCCGAATTCGGCACTTCGCTATGTTAGTGAAATCAGCATGCGGTTCAGCGGCCCAATTGTAATCGCAAATGATATGGAGAGGTTCTGATGAACGCGTCGCCCGGCCCCCGCGAAGCCACCCAGCCGTGGCTCCGAAACGCGTGGTACCAGTTCGGCTGGGTCGACGAGATCGAACCCGGAGCGATGATTTCGCGTACGATCTTGGGAGAACCGCTGCTCGTCTTCCGCGACGAGTCCGGCGCACTTTCGGCCTTGACCGATCGTTGCCCGCATCGGTTCGCGCCGCTTTCCGCGGGGAGGGTCGAAGGCGGCGCGGTGCGCTGCGGCTATCACGGACTGGCTTTCGACGGCGCAGGCCGCTGCGTTCATAATCCGCATGGTGCCGCCACCAGTGCCATGCGGGTGACCGCCTTTCCGGTCGTGGAACGGCACACGGCCATCTGGGTCTGGACGGGCGCCGCAGAGCAAGCCGATCCCTCGCTCATTCCCGACCTCGCCTTCATCGACGAGACGCCCGAGAGCGCGACAATCAGGGGATCCATGCCGACGCGCGCCAATTATCAGCTGATTGTCGACAATATTCTCGACCTCAGCCACGCCGACTATATTCATCCGACCACGCTTGGAGGGATGATGACCGACGCAACCGTAAAGACTACGGAGCGTGACGGGCGTGTTCACACAAGGTGGGAAGCGCTCGATTGCGCTACGCCGCCCCCGCCGTTTCGGGCCCAGGTGCCGCCGCCTTCCAATGTCGATATTCGTATCGAGGTCGAGTGGCAGGCACCGTGTCTGATGACCCTCGGCGTGAGCGCGATGCCGGCGGGAGTCGCGCCCTCGGCGAGCGATGAGGCCTGGACGCTTCACAGCGTCACGCCGGAGACGCTGACGACCAGCCACTATTTCTACTGCTCAACGCGGCGAACCAATCTCGACGACATGGGATTCACCGCCTTTCTGCGCGGCTCGATCGAGAAGGCTTTTCTTGAGGAAGACAAGCCCATGCTCGAGCGGCAGCAGGAACGTGTGGGGACTGCCGACCTGTGGAGCCTTCAGCCGGTCCTGCTGTCGGTCGACAATGGTGCGGTACGCGCGCGCCGGCGGCTCCAGGCGCTGATCGAGGCCGAGGTCCGAGAAAATATTTAGGTATCGGGATCGCAGCCGCGGGGCCCCTTCCCTGCTTTGGAGCTTTCTTTCAGGTCGGGGGAGCGGAGGAAATCCTCGGAATCGCCATATCGTTCTTCATGGCGAGCCCCGCAAATTGTGCCGAAGCTCAAGCTAGGGTCAGGACCCTAGAACGCGACGATCCGTACACCTCATCCACGCGAAGAAGGAGCAGGCCTGAAACGGACTCGCCGTCGCTCGAATGGCCCGGTTCCCAGATCCAGGCCATTGCGGCGCGGCATCATCCTGCCTAATCCCACGTCATGGACGAAGATGCCGCCAGTGGGATTGTCGAACGCAGGAACGCGGGAACAGAAGCGCGAGCGCGCGGCGCCTCCGGTCCGGGCAGCAGGGGCTCGCATGCGGAACGGCGCGAAACGACGCGGGCGCGCGCTTTCGCTGCTGCCACGGATCTGCTGCATGAGGTTGGCTATGCGGGTTCGAGCATTCTTGCGGTCGCAAAGCGGGCCGGGCTCAGCCGCGGTGCGCTTGCCAAGCAATTCCCGATCAAGGCGGACCTTTACGCTGCGCTCGTCGAACAACTGCTCGACGACATGCGCGAGACCGCACTTGCCCACGTCAGGACATTTCCGCGCGGTCTCCCGCGCGCGATGGCACGCGTAGATGCCATCTGGGAACTCTACAAGCATCCCCCCGCCTTTGCTGTGATCGAGGTCATGCTCGGGGCGCGGAGCGATCCCGACCTATCGGATCGCCTCGCCCGCGTCGGCCGCTCGCGTTATCTGATCGAGCGCGAACTGCTTGCGGCGGATTTCGAGGATATGGGGATCGTCGACCGGCGCACGGCGGGCCTCGCCACGATCCAGATACTGGCCACCGTCCGGGGCCTCGCGCTCGAGCGAATCCTGAACAAGAGCAGCAAGACATTGGAGGCGGCATTCCATATGCAGCGAAAGCAGGTCGAAACGGTACTGCGCAGCCTGATGAAATCCGGCTAGTCGGCGCCGTCCCCGTAATCTGCCACCGAGCTACGCGCGAACAACGACGCCTGCGCTTGATCGCAAGTCTCGTCCCGCGAATTCAAGGCCATAATTCGCTGCGGATTTGACGTTTCGACAATTTCCCGGTGTCGAGACGGGGCAATTGCCGCTGGAAAAGGAACTGGCGCGGGACTTTGACGTGCGACAGCGCCGAACGCGCAAACCGTTCGAGCTCAGCGGCGAGAGCCTCGCCGGCATCGTTCCAATCCACAGGCTCAACGACAGCGACGACCTTCTCCCCCATATCCTCGTCGGGACCTCCCACAACCGCAACGTCCGCGACGAGCGGGTGGGTAATCAGAAGATTCTCGATCTCCTGCGGATAAATGTTCACGCCGCCCGAAATGATCATGAAACTCTTGCGGTCGGTGAGATACAGATAGCCTTCCTCATCGACCCAGCCGATATCGCCGAGCGTCGTCCAGCCCTTTTCGTGACGTGCCTCGCGGGTCTTCAGGGGATCGTTATAATATTCAAAATCGCGCCCGCCCGAAAAATAGACGAGGCCCTCTGAGCGCGGTGGAAGCTCCCGCCCTTCCCCGTCGCAAATATGGATCGTCTCGCCCGCCGATCGGCCAACCGAGCCTTTCCGGTTCATCCATTCGAGAGGGCCGATCGAGGTGCTGCCGTTCATTTCGGACCCACCATAATATTCGTATATGATTGGCCCGAACCAATCGAGCATCGCTTCCTTAACCGGTATCGGGCACGGAGCGGCCGCGTGGACGACCCGCTCCAGCGAACTCACGTCGAAACGGGCGCGCACCGTATCGGGCAATTTCAACATGCGAACGAAATGCGTTGGTACGAATTGGGCAAGGGTAATCCGGTGACGTTCGATCAGCGCGAGCGCCAGCTCGGCGTCGAACTTCTCCATGATGACTGCTGTTGCACCAATCCGCCCCATGGCCATACACCAGCGAAGCGCCGCTGCATGGTAGAGCGGAGCCGGGCAAAGATAGACGCTGTTCTCCGTGGCTCCGAACTTGTTAGCGATCGCTTGTGTCACGGGTTCGGGCGCCCCGATCGGCAGCCCCGCCTCGTGCTGCGGAGCAATCCCCTTCGGGCGCCCCGTCGTGCCGGACGAGTAGAGCATCTCGATCCCTGCTTCCTCATCTTCAATCGGGGTTTCAGGCATGCGGCCGAGAAGCTGTTCCACATCCCGGAATGGGCCGGCTCCGCCACCCACGCCGAGGCAGTGCAACCTGCCGAGGCAATCTGCGAGAGCGGTGGCGAGCGCCTCCAGGGAATGCGACGCGAGCAACGCGCGGGCCCGACTGTCCTCGACAATATGAGCGATCTCCGCCGAATTGAGTTTATTCGATATCGGCACGTAGCGAAGGCCTGCCCGCTGCGCCCCCCAGGCAATTTCGAGAAACTCGCGCCGGTTTTCGAGGCTGAATGCCATCGTATCGCCTGCCCGAAGCCCCAGGGACCGGAAAAGATGGGCATAACGGTTCGAACGCCGTTCGAGCTCTTCATACGAGACCCGTTCACCCGAGGGCTCCATTATGAAGGCCGCCTTGGCCGGCGTGGTAATGCTGTGGACCGATGGATGCATAAGGCAGAAGTCTTCCGGTTCAAGCTCGCGCTTCGCGGTCGAGCAGCGTGCTGAACCGCGCGGCGTCATAGCGGGCAAAAAATCGGGAGCCGTGACGGACACGGCTCCCAAGTGCCCTGCAGGTGCTGCCGAGGATCGGGCAGCTATTCTTTCGGACGCCGCTTTCTTCCCCTGGCAAGGCAGCGTCCTCTATGGCGAGATCAATATTTATAGCCGAGCGTCAGCCCGATTTCGCGCGGCGGCGAATAGGCGACATTATAGCCATTGTCGTTGATACTCGATCCGGCAGCATAGGCCGTATTGGTGAGATTCCGGACGAACAACGTGGCCTTGAAATTGCTACCCCCGGGCGCGAAACTTGCCGAGGCATTCCACACGCCATATTTGCCTTGGGTCACGTAGCCCATCACATCGTGACGGTAAGACGAGGAGTAATTGTAGCCGAGGTTGAAATTGGCCTCGCCCCCCGCGATTTCGGGAGAATAGTCGAGACCCGCTGACAGAATCCATTTGGGAGAACGGATCAGCCGTTCGCCACTCGCGTCGGCATTTGCAGACACCGGCTGGCCGTTCACAAGCGGGAAGGTCTGCGCTGCGGAATGCTTGTCATATTTGGCGTGCGGAAGCCACGACCCGCCACCCGAAATCCTCAGCGCCGGCGCGATTTCGGCCGAGCCGTCGAAATCGAGACCGTAAATGCTCGCCTCGGCGGCATTCGCCGTGACGATGACATTGTTCACATAGCTTTGGACCTGCAGGTCCTTATATTTGTAATGAAAGCCCGAGAGATTGAACGCGATCCCGCGGTCGGCATATTTGATGCCTGCCTCGAATGCGTCGAGATGCTCCGGATCGACGGGCGCCCCCGGTGCGCGGGGCACGATGGCGCCGTTCACGAGCTGATTAAACGACGAGTAGGACAGCAGGCCGCTTTTATAGCCTTGGCTGAACGTCGCGTAGACATTCAGGCTGTCGGTCGCTTCCCATTTGAGGCCGAGCCGACTCGTGGCCGCGCTCCAGCTTTTTTCGTTGGGCTGAGTAAGCGGAGCGCCGGGGATATTCGTCCCGCGCAGCGATAGCGTATCGAAAGAGTAGCGGATGCCTGCGAGCACCGAAAGGCGGTCGCTCAGCTTCAAAGTTCCTTCGCCGAAGGCGGCAAAGGAGTCTGTCTCGGCGCGCGAGAGGTAGAGGAATCTATCGTCCCACAGGCTGGCTTCGGTCTCATTCACGATATGCAGCCCATAGACCCCTGCGATGAAGGAGAAGGGGCCGAAGTCGCGCGACGCGAAATTGAACTCCTGCGACAGGAACAGCGGTTGCCGATAGAACCAGCGGAGGTCCTGGCACCGACGGACGGACAGGCACGAAGGCGAGTAGGCGCCCTCGACATCGCCCCGCCCCGACGGCATCACGCGCTGATAGCCGGTCAGCGACGTGAAATCGCCAATGTCGCTCTCAAAATCGGCGCGCAGCGTCAGCGCGTAGGATTTGAGGCGGCTACGACCCGGAACGTCGAAAGCAACTTCCCACGGAGTCTCGCCGACGATCGCGTCGGGGTAGATCAGCGCACCGCTGCTGTCGACCTGGAGCGCTCGCGATCCGCGGTTCTGGATCGAACTTGCGGTTTCAATGTCGAGATGGTTGTAGCGCGCGCTCAACGCAACGCGGATTGCATCATTGGGCTCCCAAAGGATTTTCGCGGCGACATTCTCGGTCAGCGATCTGCCGTAGCGCCCATCCGAGCCGGGGCTGATATCGGTGAGAAAACCCGCATTGAACGTCCGGACGCCCGAGAGGCTGATCCCGAGCCGATCCTCGACGAGCGGTGCGCTGACAAACAGCCTTTGCTCGTTGTTGGTGACCGCGTTCGATGCGCCGCCACCGAAGCGGCTCAGCGTCACCGAGCCATCGACCTTGAACTCCCTCAAATCGGGGTCGCGTGAATAGACAAGAATTGCTCCGCCCACGGCATTGCGGCCGAAAACCGTGCCCTGCGGCCCTTTCAAGACTTCGATACGCGATACCATCGTCGGATCGAAGGCCAGATTGTTGGACTGCGATGCACTGTAAATGCCGTCGATGTAAACGGCTACGGGCTGTTCGATACCGCCGGCACTGCTCACCGCCGTGCTGGTAATCCCGCGGATCGCGGGCTGCGCCGAAGTCGCAAGGCGCGTGAACACAAGACCAGGAAAGGCATTGCCGAGGTCCGTAGGCGAGCGAATGCCCGCCGTCACAAGCTGGCCCGCATCCTTGACAAGGATTGTCGCGGGCACCTCGCGAATACTCTCGGATTTCTTCTGCGCCGTCACGATGATGTCGGTGGAAGCGTTGTCGGCGTCCGTACCGGCACCGTCGTCAGCGCTGGCACCGTCGTCAGCACCGGCGGCTGCGGCACTGTCCGCAGCGTGTGCCGCGACAGGTTGAATCAAGGCCAGCGCGGCGACCCCTGCAGCCAGAATGGCGATGGGCTTTTTCATATCGTGTCTCCTCCTCCCAATAATTTCATTCTACATCGGCGGATCGTGGGCACGTGACGGGCGCACAAATCCCGTCCCGCACGGCGCCGTTGCGCTCGTCCGGGTCGCTTCGGTTCAAATGTCGCTTCGACCGCTGGCGCGGCCGCACTCGCCTCGTCAGCCGGCCGCCTTATCGCGGATCAGCCAGAAAAATCCCTTGGGCTTCCCTTTCCAATCGCCGAGTCCGATCACGAGATCGTCGTTCACCTTTCGAAAATAGTCCATCAGCGGCCGGTCGTCGTAGATGACCGCTGACTGCACCTTGTCCCAATAGACAACTTCGCGCAGACGGGCCTCACCCCAGTCTCCCCAGGCATAGACATTGCCTTCGTCGTCGGTTCGAAGCATCGGCTCGCAATGCTCGGGCGAGTTGAAGCGCTTTCCGTAGAAGTTGGTGATCGTCGTCTGGCCACTGAAGCTTCCGCCGCGCCACTGGCCGAACATGAATTCGTTCGTCGTGCCTTCCAGCTCCAGAAAAAGCGGCTTGATCGTCGCGTAATCGACGATTTCCCGATTTTCGACCATCTCCTCGAAGCGTTCTTGCGCCGTGAGCTCCCTTGCGGATTCCATATTGCTTCCTTCCTGTTTCGATCGCTGAAATTCAGAATGTCACGACCGAGCGCATCGCTTCGCCGCTTTCCATGGCGACAAATGCGTCCTCAAGCTTTTCGAGAGGCAACCGATGCGACACGAGGCCCGCCAGATCGAGGCGTCCCTGACGGTAAAGTTCGAGATAATAGGGCGCATCAAGCTTGAAGCGGCTTGATCCCATGAGCGAACCCGTGATCCGCTTTTCCGACATGAGCTCACCCAGCGAAAGTTCGAGGCGCTCCCGTCGTGGCGGAGCGCCGACAAGAACCGCCGTGCCCCGAATGCCGGTTGCCGATATGGCCTGACTCATCAACCCTACGCTGCCGACCGCATCAAAGGCGAAGTCGACGCCGCCACCGCTGAGTTCGCGGATGGCCTCGACCGGGTCGATCGCAGCGGGGTCGACCGCGTCAGTGGCTCCGAATCCCAGGGCGAGATCGCGTTTGCCCGCAACGATGTCGATCGCAATGATCCGTTCCGCCCCCGCAATCCGCGCGCCCTGGATGATCGAGCTCCCGATTCCGCCGCAACCGAAGACGGCGACCGTCGATCCGGGATGAACTTTGGCAGTGTTCAGCGCCGCACCGACCCCGGTAATGATCGCGCAGCCGAGGAGCGCAGCATGTTCGAGCGGGATGTCCGCGTCGATCCGAAGGACTGCTCCTTCGGGTAACAACATATATTCCGAAAAGCCGCCGAGGTCGGTGAAGGGCGCAATCTTCTCCTTACCATCCGAGAAACGCGGCGCGGCGCCCTTGGGCCTTCGCAACCAGCCGCGTTCACGGCAAAGGTGCCGACGTCCTGCCACGCATTGGCGGCACTGGCCGCAGCCGACCGAATTGCAGGCTATGACATGGTCCCCCGGGGCAATCGAGGTGACCCCCGCCCCTACCGCCTCGACGACGCCGGCGGCTTCGTGCCCCATGATCGACGGGCACGGGCTGATCGGCATCGCCCCCTGCTTGAAGTGAAGGTCGCTGTGGCAAACCCCGCATGCGGCGGTCCGAACCAGGACTTCGCCAGGGGCGGGATCATCCACGATCAACGTCTCGATCGTGGCGGGGGCGCCAAATTCGCGCAGAACCGCAGCCTTGGACATCGCCATCGACATATCACTCCCAATAGGCTCGCTTCGGGCGAACTCCGAATTTTGGAAACACATATGCTTCCAAATGTCGCGAGTCAATGCTGATTACGGTGCGTTGATTGAAGTTTAATGCGGTATTATAGAGACAACAATGTTTCCCGATGACACCCGTGAGAATCTGTCGACCCCTTCAGCCTCCGAAGACGCGGGGCATATCCCTACCGACTCGCCCGGTAGGGCAGAGGGCCCGGCGCTGCCGTTAATGGGCGGGCACACCGGCGGCGAAAGTCCGCCTTCTCCTGCCGGCCGCCCCGGCCATCGTTCGCGCGCCGCCTCCAACCGGCCCGGTGGACCCGGCAGCCGCGGATCGCACGCCGACCGGCGCCGCGAAACACGTACGCGGGCTTTTGCCGCAGCAATCGAATGCCTCCATGCAAAGGGCTATGCCGGGTCAAGCATGTTGGCCGTTGCCCGTCAGGCCGGGATCAGCCGCGGGGCCTTGCTTAAGCAATTTACCACGAAGGCGGATCTGTATGCGGCGCTGGTCGAACAGCTGCTCGACGAGATGCGCGAGGATACGCTTGCGCATGTACGTACCCTTCCGCCGGGACTGCCGCGCGCGATGGCACGTGTCGATTGTATCTGGGAGCTGTACAAGCAGCCGCGCGCCTTCGCCTTCCTGGAGATCATGCTCGGCTCGCGCGCCGATCCCGACCTTTCGGACCGCCTCGCGGCGGTCGGCCAGTCGCGAAACAATATCGAGAAGCAGCTGCTGTCGGTCGAGTTCGACGACATGGGCATTACCGATCGGCGAGCGGCCGGTCTTGCCGGGATCCAAATTCTCGCCACCGTCCGCGGACTCGCGCTCGAGCGGCTCCTGAACCGGAACGACGATCTGCTCGACGCGGCGTTCGCTCGCCAGCGCGACGAGCTTGAGGCCTTTTATCGCCGCCTGATGAAGCCCTGAGCGACCGTGCACAGCGCACATCAGATTGAGCGCTTCGCCTGCACCCAATAGGGATCGCGAAGCTTGCGCTTCATGATCTTGCCCGAATCCTCCCGCGGCAAATCTGCACGAAACTCGAAAAGGCGCGGCACCTTGTAGCCGGCAAGGCGCTCGCGAAGCCTCTCCTGGATGAGTTTTGCATCGAGATTTACGCCGGGTTGCGGTTGGATATAGGCACAGAGCTTCTCGCCAAACTCGGCATCGGGGATTCCGAACACCGCACAATCCTGCACCCCCGGAAGGGCAATAAGTTCGGCCTCGATCTCGGCAGGAAAAATGTTGACTCCGCCCGATATGATCATGTCGCTTGCACGGCCGGTAAGGTAGAGAAACCCTTCCTCGTCGATGTGGCCCCGATCACCGAGCGAGATAAGGCCATCCCGTTCGGCAGATTGCCGCTTGGCAGCATCACCATAATAGGTGAAATCCGGAAAGAGGCGCCGCCGGCCGAATATTTCACCGGTTTCGCCGGGAGCGCATTCGCGTCCAGCCGGATCGAGCACGCGAAGGTCGACGTCGGCCATGGCACGGCCGACGGTGCCCGGATGCGCCAGCCAGTCGGCAGAGTCGCAGAAAGTAAGAACCCCGGTTTCGGTTCCGCCATAATGTTCGGTGACGATCGGCCCCCACCACGCGATCATCGCGCGCTTAATGTGCGGCGGACAAGGCGCGGCACCATGCATGACGAATTCGAGGCTCGATACGTCAAAGCTGCTCCGCTCGCGTTCGGGAATATCGAGGAGACGCACAAACATCGTGGGTACCGCGAGCATGTGCGTAACACCTTCCGCCTCAATGAGCGCGAGCATACGGCGCGCATCGAATCGGGGTTCAAGGACGAGGTTCGCGCCCAAGCGCATATAGAAGCCGGTCCAGGCGGACGGCGCTGCATGATAGAGCGGTCCCGCAGCCATGGCCACAATCTCGGCAGGACGCTCGCGTCGGCTTTGCGCGCCATAGGCGATCATATAACCCTCGAAAGTCGAACGGGCTTCATCGGCGCTTGGCGGACGGCGACGTACGGCCTTGGGCTTGCCAGTGGTCCCGGAGGTGTAGATCATCGTCCCGCCGGACGGGCGCGCCGGGATATCGATCGGCGAAAAGGCACGGACCCAGCGTTCCCAGTCATGCGCACGGGGGTGGGTTAGGCCGGTCACGGCCGCGAGACCATATTCCTCGCGCAATTCGCTGGACGCCTGTACCGAGAATATTTCCACCCCGGCCGGGATCGCATCCGCCATGGCCGTGAGGAGATCGTCGTGAACGACCAGTATTTTGGCTCCGGAGTCCGCCAGGATATAGGCGAGCTCATGGGAGGTGCTGTGCCAGTTCACCATGGTGACATAGGCGCCAAGATGCTGGGCCCCGAGCGATGCCTCTAGAAAGGCGAAGTCGTTGCGCATGCAGATTGCAACGACGTCGCCGGCAGCAAGCCCAAGCATTTCGAAACCCGCAGCCACCTGCCTTGCGCGCTGCCGGATTTCGGCATGGCCCCGCCGCTCCGCGCCGATCTTGACCCAAGGCCTTGCCGTCATGTCATTCTCCAAAAAGGCCGCAGAAGCGATATTGAAATGCTCGGCGATTCCCGCTCGCCGGGGACCGTCGCCGCATGGGCGCCGCGATACCCATCAGACGGTCGCCACGGGGCTGACCGGGGAACCGACCGCGCCCGGAAGGTTGAGCGGAGGGGCCGTCAGGAGGAAACGCGAGCGGCCTGCGGCGCGGAGCCAGTCCGCGAGCTCGGTCAGCCGCCAGAGCTCGCCGAGATGGACACCAAGGTGAAATAGGCAGAGTTCATGGAGCGGAAGCGCCGCGCAGCAAGCCCCTCCGGCCGAGGCAGGAACGGCCTCTACGGCAAAATTGTCGGCGATCAGGGCGACAAGGCCGGATTCGCGGATCCACTCTCTCAGCCGCGTGTCGCGCCCGTCGAGGACGGCACAGGAGTTGTGGAGGAGGGCGCCATCGGGCTCGCCTCCCATCGAAAGGATCATATCGGCAAGGCCGGTATGAAGGCACAGCATATCGCCCTTCTCGACCACGACATCGTCAGCGCGCATGACGGTTTCGAGCTCGTCCATTCCGACGAGGATACGCCGGTCGCCGAAATGCGCGCGCAGGTCGATCATGACGGCGCGCCCCTGCACGCAGCGTTCGGCCATGCGTTCGATGCCGAGCCGGCGCGCCCGCGAGCCTTCGAACGGCGGTTCGGCAGAAGGCGAACAGACATGCTCGCCGGCTTTCCAGCCGTTGTAATAGAGCTTCTCGGCCACGCCATCGCCATCGGCATCGAACAGCCCGCCGACATGCGATAAGCCGTCCCACTGTGTCGAATATTGCAGCGTGATCTGCGCGATATCGTCGGAAATGATGTCGGTCCATGTCCCGTCTGAACGGGGGAGCGACAGGTTGAACGTCGGCTCGCCCCCCCTGTCCACGGCGAAAAGTCGCGGTGGAAGCCTTCTAGGATTGAGCGCCGTCCCGCCGGGAAGATCGAGCGGCAGCGAGAGAAGGAAACTCCGTCCTTCCCGTACCTCGGCGATCCCTTTTAGAAGCTGCTCCGGACCGAGATCGTTCAGCCGCCCATATTCGTCGTCGGCGCCATAATCCCCCCAGTTCGAGCCATCAGGGCGCCGCAGCCAACGCCTGGATGTTTCGGCCGCGCCGCTCATTTTGCGCTGTGGGCCGAGATTTCGCCCGGCATTCCCGCAGCCCGGACCAACCCGCCGAAGAGTTCCCAATGGGCACCGTCGAAGCGCATCATTCGCGTCGAACTGATCGGCGCATGATCTGTCGGGCTCACGTTCATGCGGATGCCGGGCAGCAGCATCGGAACCTCGACATCGCGAAGGCTCTCGGTGACCTGCATGATATTCTCGGGGGAATAGTCGTCGCCGCAACGCGTGAGGACTGCAAGGAGGCTGCTAGCTGCCGCATAGCCGATGACATTGAATGCCGATTCGGGATCGCCGCCCGGATTCCATTCACGCATGAATCGGCGATAGGCGAGAAGGTCATCCGACTTGGCCCAGGCCTTGTCGCTTGGATCCTTGAGCGAATGGGCGGAGATGAGCCCGGTCGCGGCGTCGAGGCCGGCCGGACGCAGAACCTCGGCAAGCGACGTCGAGACAGCGGAGAGATAGCGCTTCGGCTTCCAGCCCAGCTCGTGCGTCCGGCGGATAGCCTGCGCCGCGAATTTCGGTGTCGCCGCAATGATCAGGACATTGGCCCCGCTCGCTCTCAACGAACTGATCGCGCCGTCGATCGTTGCATCGGTGACCGCGTAGGATACGGCGGCGGCCAGTGTGCCGGTTCCTCCAGTGCTGAGAACCTCCCTCACGCCGGAAAGATAATCGCGGCCGAAATCGTCGTTCTGATAAAGCAGCCCGATCCGGGCATCGCCAATTGTTTGAAGCGCATCGCGCGCATAGACACCGGCTTCAAAAGAATAGCTCGGCCCCCATCCCATCAGCCGCGGGTAGCGGACGGGATCATTCCACTTCGACGCCCCCGTCGCCACGAACAGCGTCGGAATGCCGCGCCGGGTCACATATTCGGAGATCGCCTTGATATTGGCTGTCCCCGACTGATGAAAAAGCAGGTGAACCCGGTCGAGCTCGACCAGGCGGCGCGTGTGCTCGACTGTTTTTGAAGGGCTGTAGGCATCGTCATAACTTATGAACTCGACGGGGCGTCCGTTCACGCCTCCCGTCGCGTTGACCATCCGGAAGAAGGCAATCTCGGTCCGGCCGATCGTGCCATAAGCGGACGCCGGGCCCGAATAGGCAGTGGTATGCCCCACCCTTATGCTCTCGCCACCGGATCGAATCCCGTCGAAGAAGGGCGCGCGCGAGGCGACGATGGCGCCGGCGGCCGCGAGGACAAACCGTCGTGTATATTGCTCGATCATCCTCGATGCTCACTTTGATTGAAGCCCGGGAGGCGCATGTTCCACCTCATCGCCGCACCACACCGAGGTCGTTGCGCGCGGTGTAGATAATCGCGATCAGGAGGAGCCCATAGATCGCGCCCGCGAGCCCCTTCGAGACGCTCTCCGCGATATTGGGAACGAAAACGACGAAGACGCCGCCTGCGAGAGCGCCCGGGAGGGATCCGATACCGCCGACCACCAGGCCGACAAGCAGCGCGATCGAAAGGTGAAATGGAAAGCTGTCGGGCGCGACGAACTGAACGACGAGTGCGCTGAGGCACCCCGCTATCCCGGTTATCATGGCCGAGATGGCGAAGGCCGTCGCCTTGTAACGCGCCGTGGCGATTCCCATCGACGTTGCTGCCACCTCACTTTCGCGAAGCGCCATGAGAGCGCGCCCGGTCCGGCTATCGACCAGATTTCGGGTCATCCAGTAGAGCAGGAGGCCAGTCGCCAGCGTGAGGAAATAGAGCCACTGATCCGTTCCGACTACTTCAGTCAGAGCCGGGGGAACCGCCGGGGTCCCGATGAGGATCCCATGGACGCCTCCCGTCACGCCTTCGATCAGCGTCAGCTTGGCAATTTCTGGCACCGCAATCGCAAGAGCAAAGGTCGCGAGGGCGAGGTGAACGCTTTTCAGACGCAGCGCGGGCAGGCCGATGACATAGCCGAAGACAAGGCAGACCAATGCCGACAGCGGGATCGAGAGAAGGTAAGGCGCTCCGGTCTGATCGAGAAAGATCGCCGTGGTGTAGGCGCCCAGGGCAAAGAATGCCCCGTGGCCTAGCGAGAATTGGCCGCTGATGCCGGTTAGCAGATTGAGCCCCAGTATCGCGATCGCATAGATAAGCACCGACGTGAGCTGAAACAGCGAGAAGCTGTCGACAAGAAACGGCAGAATGATTGCGCCGCCGAGCGCAGCGCCGCGACCGGCCAAGGCAAGACGACCGGTGCCCGCCACGGGTTTCGTTTCGTTTTCGACTATTCCTGCGCCGTGGACCATTTCCATACCTAAACCCTCTGAACGATCTTCTGACCGAGAAAGCCGCTCGGCCGGAAGAGAAGGACCGCGATAATGACTGCAAGCGCGATCGGGAGTTTGAGCTGCTCGCCGACGACCGGCACATAAGCTTCGACAAGCTTTTCGAAGATGCCGACCGTGAGGCCGCCAAGAACCGCGCCGAGGGGGCTCGTCAGTCCGCCGAGCACGGCCCCTGCAAATCCGTAGAGCAGGACGGACATCATCATGCTGGGATCGAGAAACACGATCGGCGCGATCAATATTCCCGCAACCGCCCCGATCGCCGATGCAAGCCCCCAGCCGAGCGCGGCCATGCGCTCGGTCGGAATTCCGACGAGTTTGGCGCTCTTCCGATTGGCGGCTGCCGCGCGCATGGCAAGGCCGACACGGGTTAGGCGGAAAAAGGCGGCAAGCGCTATCACCAAAGCGAAGGTTACAACGAGGATTCCGGCCTGGTGCTTACCGAGAAACGCACCTTCGAAGAGGGGCCCCTCGCCAAAAGGCGAAGGCACATTCTTGACCCCGAAACCCCAGACAAATCCCGCCGCGCTGTTGAAAATCGTGAACAGCGCGATGAAGACCACGACATGGCTGAGATCGGATGCGTTGCGCAGCGGATGGATCGCTGCGCGTTCCAGCGCATATCCGATCGCGAAGGAAATCCCGACCACGAACGGGAACAAGAGCCAGTAGGGTACGCCCCACTGCATCGCCTGCCAGGCAAGGTACGTGGAAAACATCGCCATCTCGCCCTGCGCAAAGTTGAGATGGTTGATCGCCTGGTAGATCATCACGACCGACAGCGCCATGCAGGCATAGACGCTGCCAGCGGAAATGCCGTCGATAAGCTGCGTCAGCAGTTGCTCCATGCTCAATGCCCCAGATATGCGGCGCGTACGCCGTCGTCGTTGCCGATATCCGCCGCAGAACCGGCGAGAATGATTTCTCCCGACTCCATGAGGCAGGCGCGGTCCGCGAGTTCGAGCGCCATCGCCGTATTCTGCTCGACAAGCAGCATGGCCGTGCCGAACTGCCGTCGCACCTCCGCGAGCACGTCGAAGATTTGGCGCACGATGATCGGAGCGACCCCGAAGCTCGGCTCATCGAGGAGGATCAGGCGCGGCCGCATCATGAGCGCCCGCGCGATGGCAAGCATCTGCTGTTCGCCGCCTGACAGGGTTCCGGCCTGTTGGGCGCGCCGCTCCTCCAGTCTCGGGAAGAGTTCGAAGCAGCGCTCAAGGTCGCGGGCGCTCTCCTGGTCGCGAGGCCTGCCGATGGAGCCGAGCGCGAGATTTTCATCGACGCTCAGTGTCGCGAACGTCCCGCGGTCATCGGGTACGTGCGCGATGCCGAGCCGGGCGATAGCTTCGGGAGCGAGGCGGTCGATGCGCCGTCCATCGAACAATATCTCGCCGCCGCGGTCGATGAGGCCGCTCAAGGCCCGCAAACAACTTGTCTTTCCTGCGCCGTTGGCCCCGAGGAGCGCAAGCACCTCGCTCCCCTCGACATGAAAATCGAGACCTCGCAGCACCGCTAGTTGGCCATAGGAGGCGGTCAGCCCCCGCACTTCCAGAAGCGCCGTCATGCAGCCTCCCCGAGATAGGCCTGAACGACGGCCGGGTCGCGGCGTATGGCATCCGGATTCCCTTCCGCAATCTTGCGCCCGAAGTTGAGGACGACGATCCGGTCAGATACGCTCATCACCAAGCCCATATTATGCTCGACGAGAAGAACCGCGATGCCGGCCTCCTCACGCACGCGCCGCACCAGCCCCGCCAGCTCGTCGACTTCGGACCGGTTGAGGCCGGCGGCCGGTTCGTCGAGCATCAGGAGGCGCGGATCGCTCGCGAGCGCGCGCGCCATCTCTACGCGCTTGCGTGTGCCGAAGGGCAATTCGCCTGCCCGCGTCGACGCCGCGTCCCGCAACTCGAGCCATTCGAGCAACCCGTCGACTTTTCGATCGACCTTCGCGCCTTGCCGTCCGACCCAGGGCGCGCGAAGCGCGTCCGAAAGCGGATCGGTCGCGGCGCTTGCATGTGCACCGATCCGTACGTTGTCGCGGACGCTTAGTCCGTCGAAAAGGGCGACATTCTGAAACGTGCGCCCGAGGCCGAGCGAGGCCATCCGATGTGCCGGGAGAGCCAGGATGGACCGGCCACCCACGAAGATCGCCCCCGCCGAAGGCCTGTAGATGCGGCTGAGACAATTGAACAGCGTCGTCTTGCCGGCGCCATTGGGTCCGATCAGCCCGAGCAGTTCCCCCGGCTGTATGTCGAACGACACCGCATCGAGCGCGACAATACCGCCGAACCTCATTGTAACGTCCCGGATTTCGACGAACGGCGAAATGTCCGTCATGCGCGATTCCTCGGGGCGCGGGTTTTGGAATATGCTGCCAAACTTTCTCTCCCCTGCCGGCTGCGCCGGTCTTTGTTGCAAATGACGCCCGCGGGCGGCTCAGTATCGTCCCCCCGTGACGTGGAGCACTTCGCCGCTGATGTACCCGGCGCGGCTTGACGCCAGAAAAGCCACCGCCGAAGCAATGTCATCGGGATCCCCGATCCTTGGTATCGCAACCGTCCTCACCGCATTTTCGCGGATCTTCTCAAAATGCGGCAATGCGCGGACCGCCGCGGTATCGATAATCCCCGGCGCGATGGCATTCACCGTTATGAGGTGTCGGCCCAGTTCAAGCGACATGGCCCGCGTGAAACCGATGAGGCCGGCTTTGGCAGCCGAATAATTTGCCTGGCCGGGATTCCCGAGGTGCGCGCGCGAAGAGATGTTGATGACGCGCCCCCCACCGCGCGCGATCATGGACTCGACGACGGCACGTGTGCAGAGAAATGCGCCCTTGAGGACAACGTCGACGACGGCGTCCCAGTCGCTCTCCGACATTTTTCCGATGCGCATGTCGCGCGTGAAGCCGGCATTATTGATGAGGATGTCGACCCCGCCAGCCTTGGCCAGAATCTCGTCGGCCATCGCTGCCACCGAGGCCTCGTCGGTCACGTCGCAGCCGAAGGCGTCGGCCCGACCGCCGACCGATCGAATGGCGGATGCGACCTTGTCGGCGGCCGTCGTATCCCTGTCGGCGACAAGAACATGCACCCCCTCTCCGGCCAGAAGGCGCGATATCGACTCGCCAAGACCGCCGCCCCCGCCGGTGACGATTGCCGATTTTCCCGTCAATCCCAGGTCCATATGCCGCCTGCCTCTCCCGTTTTTATTTTTTTGGAAATTATTTTCATATTTTTTGGTTGTCAATGGAATTGATTTCCATATTTTGAGCGAGGCGCTCGATTGGATAGCGCCCGGAGAGGAATATGACGGATAACAAGGCCCAGAACGCCGCCTTGGCATCGCCAGCGCTACCGACCGACTCAGCGCCCCGCCGAGCGTCGGACTATTTGTGAGGGAGGTCGCCGAAAGATTACGCGGCTGGCAGGTGCCCGAGGCGGCCACGCTGGCGTCGCCGGAGAGCGCCGCGCTTTACGCGCTGTCGATCGGAATCGGCGTGGATTCCGTGGATCCTGTCGCTCTTCGCTTCGTCGACCCGGATCATGGGGGATTCGCATCCTTCCCCTCGATCGTGCTCGTCATGGGCTATCCGGGCTTCTGGCTGGGCGACCCTGCGCTGGGCCTCGATGCCACTCAAATCCTTCATATCGAACAGGCGATGGTCATTCTCGGGGCGATTCCGACAAAAGGCACCGTTATAGGAAAAACGCAGATCGTCGCTCTCGCCGACCGGGGCTCGGGCCGCGGCTCCATCCTGACGTCATCGCGGGCGATTTTCGATGCACAGGGCCGCTGTTTCGCGCGCGTCGAACAAAAGCATCTCTTGCGCGGACTGGACGGGTTCGAACCCGACGCATCGACAGGGCCGCAGCGCAGACGGCCCGAGGAAGCGGCGGCGCCCGTGGCGGCACGGATCGACTCGCCCACAAGCACGGATCAAGCGCTGCTCTACCGACTGAATGGAGACCGCAACCGCCTCCACGCCGATCCTGGCGTCGCGGCCGAGGCAGGCTTCGAGCGCCCTATCCTGCATGGAATGTGCAGTTTCGGATTTGCCGCCTATGCGGCGGCACGGCACCTGTCTCCAGCCGATCCCGCGCAGCTTTCGGCAATGAGCGCACGCTTTACCGCGCCGGTCTACCCCGGCGAAACACTCCAGACCGAGCTTTATCGCGACGGCCGTTTCCGCACCCGGATCGCCGATCGGGATATTATCGCCCTCGATTCCGGACGAGTTTCCTTTGCTTCCCCGTTTGCAGGAAAAGGCGCATGATATCGGCGAACCTCGTATTTGGTGACAGGATTATCGAGAGGGCGGTGATCGAGGAACGATCGCGGCGTGCGGCGTCGGCGTTCAAGGCGCTTGGGGTCGAGCCGGGCGACCGGATTGCCCTTCTGCTCCGGAACGATATTCCCTTTCTCGAGGCCTCACTCGCCGCTCAGCTGCTCGGAGCCTATCCCGTGCCGATCAACTGGCACTTCCGGGCCGGCGAGATCATGCACGTCATCGACGACAGCGATCCTTCGGTGCTGATCGTTCATTCCGACCTGCTGCCCCAATTGTCGGGGCATCTCGACCCGGCGCTCCCGGTCGTCATCGTCCCGGCGCCCCCCAATATGGACAGCGCCCACGACATCCCCGCCGCTCAAGGAGAGCATGCCCACCCGCGGGCGATCTGGTCGAGCTGGCTCGACGATCATGCGCCATGGGAGGGGAGCTCGCCAGCGGCGACAGAGAGCCTCATCTACACCTCGGGGACATCCGGCAAGCCAAAGGGCGTCAAACGCCTGCCCCTGTCCACCGAACTGGCCGTGGCCAGCGACCGTATGCGCGCGCAGGTATTCGGCATCGGCCCCGGCGACCGGGTCATGGTCCCGTCACCCATCTATCACACGGCGCCGAACTTCTTCGCGCTACGCGCGCTACGCCTCGCGGAACTCCTCTTCCTGAGCCCGAAGTTCGATCCGCAAACCATGCTCCGCGACATCGCGGAATATCGTATCAGCCATCTCTACGCGGTACCGACGATCTTTGTCCGGCTTCTCGAACTTCCAGCGGCGATACGCGCGGCATATGACCTCTCCTCGCTTCGCTTCGTCCTCCACGCCGGCGGTCCCTGCGCCCCTGATGTCAAGGCTCGCATGATAGAGTGGCTGGGGCCGGTGATTTATGAATATTACGGATCGACCGAGCATGGCCCGCTCACTTTTTGCACCAGTGAGGAATGGCTCGCACGCCCGGGCACGGTCGGGCGAGCGGCCCGCGGCGTCACCCTTCGGATCGAGGACGAGCAGGGCCGGCCGGTTGGCCCCGGGGCAGTCGGGGAAGTTTCGGGCCGCAACTCCGCCCATCCGGATTTCACCTATCACAATCTTCCCGATGAGCGTGAAGCGCTGCAGACCGGGGCGCTGATACGCACGGGCGACCTCGGCTATCTCGACCGCGACGGCTATCTCTTTCTGTGCGACAGGAAGCGGGACGTCATCATCTCCGGCGGTGTGAATATCTATCCCGCGGAAATCGAAGCGACGCTCGCGGCTTGTCCGGGAGTGCGCGACGCGGCGGTATTCGGCGTTCCCGATCCGCTGTTCGGTGAGTCGATCGTCGCGATCGTCCAGCCGACGACCCCCGCGGCCCTCGATGCAGAGAGCGTGAAGGCATTTCTCGAGCAGCGCCTCGCGCGCTTCAAAATTCCGCAGGTCATCGAATTTGAGGCTGCCTTGCCGCGCGAGGATTCGGGGAAGATCCGCAAACGCCTCGTTCGCGATGCCTGGCTCACCGCGTCCCAGGACAGGTCCGGCGCACCTAGCGACTGAACCACCCGCCCCTTCGCTTCTTTATCACAGGAACAGGAAATAGCATGGCCCTTCGCTCGCGCAGCGCGATTCTTCGAAACTTCGGCGGCCCCGTGTCGATCGAGGAGATCGTCGTCGACGATCCGGCCGACAACGAGGTCCTGGTGAAAACCTGTGCCTGCGGCATTTGTCATAGCGACCTTCACTACCGGAACGGCGCCGTGACACACTTTCCCGTGCCAAGCGTCATGGGGCATGAGGCGGCCGGTATCGTCGAAAAGGTCGGCAAGGCCGTCACCTCGGTCAAGGAAGGCGACAAGGTCGTCGCCTGCAATTCGATCCCCTGCGGCCATTGCCGGCAATGCCTCGTCGGACGCCCGCATCTCTGCCGGAACCGTTCCGCGGTGCGCCGACCGAAGGGATCGGCGGGGCGGCTTACACAAGGCGATACCAAGATGCTGGCCTTCTCCGACCTCGGCGGGCTTTCCGAATATATGCTGCTTCACGAGCGAGCGGTCGTTCGGGTGGACGACGATACACCGCTCGATCGCGCGGCCCTGCTCGGCTGTGCGGTCCTGACAGGGATGGGCGCCGCGCTCAACACCGCCCGGGTTACGCCGGGTTCCTCGGTCGTCGTCTTCGGCTGCGGCGGGGTCGGGAGCGCGATCATCCAGGGCGCACGCATCGCGGGCGCCCGTATGATCATCGCGGTCGATGTCAATGCCGACAAGCTCCATGCGGCGCGGCGCTTCGGCGCCACCCATATTGTCGACAGCAGCCGCGACGAACCGGTCGAGGCAATTGCCGAGATCAGCCGCGGCGGGGTCGATTATGCCTTCGATGCCGTGGGCAACACAATGCTTCTCGCGAAGTGCTTCGATGCTCTGGCGCCGCGCGGCCTGGCTGTTCTGGTCGGCTCGATCGGCCCCGGCGTCCCGCTGGAGATCGAGGCGCGCGGGCTCTTGTCCGAGAAGCGGCTCACAGGCTCCTTCATGGGATCGAACCGTTTCGAGATCGACATTCCCTATTACCTCGACCTTTATCGCCAGGGCCGCCTCGATCTCGACGGCATGATAAGCGAGCGGATCGCGCTCGATCAGGTCGAGGATGCGTTCGGCAAGATGGAGAAGAACGATGGACTCCGCTCGGTTGTGGTCTTCGCATGACACGTTCGCGCGCGCCCATGAATTGCCGAGCCCGAGCCTTCCGCTTAGGGTGGGCGGACCAGCGGCCGCGTCATTGGCTAGGACGCGCAGGCAGAACAAATGGATGGGCGATATGACCACTGCGGAGCGGCGAAAAGCAAAGGATGCTGCGGAAAGCCGGGCCGGGCCGCGGCAGTCGGGCGAACTCACCATCTTTCCCGATCACGAGGATCTGGAGAATGACCCCCAATATATGAAGTCGCTCGGGCGGGCGCTCGATGTGCTTCGCGCCTTCCGGGCGGGTGACGGCCTGCTTGGAAATTCCGACCTTTCGGAACGGACCGGCCTCCCCTCCTCGACCGTTTCTCGTATTACCTACACCCTCGCGCGGTGCGGCTTTCTCCAGTTCAACCGGCGCTTCCGCATGTATGAGCTTGGCGCGGAGTCCTTTGCGATCGGACAGGTCGCGCTGGCGAACCTCGACGTTCGGCGCCTAGCCCGGCCGCGATTGAAGCAATTTGCCGCAGAGGCGGGATTCAATGTCGGCATGGCGACCCGCGACCGCACTTCGATGATTTTCACCGATGCGTTCGAGAGCGACTCCCCCGTCGGCCTGCGCCTCTTTCCCGGCGCGCGCCTGCCGATCGCGACGTCTTCGATCGGCCGCGCTTATATCGCTGCAATGGGACCCGAGGAGCGCATCGAACTGTTCGGCCAACTCGAGGCGAGGTCGGACGACTGGCCGAGGATTCTCGAAGGGATCGAGGCCGCCGACAAACAGGTTGTCGAGCGCGGATTCTGCGTGAGCCTCGGCGATTGGCAGGAAGATGTCTACGGGGTGGCCGCGCCCATCCGAACTCCCTTCGAGGGGCAGCTATTCGCGATCAATATCGGCGGCCCGGCCTTCATGCTGAAGGACGAGAGGCTGTGGGAAGAGCTCGGCCCCGCCATCGCGGCGATCGCGCGCGATATCGAGGCGATGATGGCCGTGTCCTGACCCGCCGCGGACGCGCCCGAATTTCGGACAATCCCCTTCTCAGGAAAGAATGACAGGTCATGGACGTTACCATCATCGGCGCCGGCGCGACACCGCTCGGCAAGCATCTGGGCCGCAGCGTCAAGAGCCTCGCCTCCGAGGCGATCGGCCTGGCTCTCGTGGACGCAGGCATCGAGCGGGACCTGATCGACGCGGCATGGTTCTGCAACACGCGGCAGGGGGCGCTCGAAGGCCAGCACGGAGTGCGCGGCCAGGCGGCGCTGCGCGCCGATGGTTTCGCCGGCATCCCGATATTCAACACGGACAATGCCTGCGCGAGCTCGAGTTCCGGGCTGTTTCAGGCCTATGCTGCCGTGAAAGCCGGCCTCGCCGAATTCGCGATCGTCGTCGGCGCCGAGAAGATGAACTATCCCGAGAAGCGCGAGGCGATGTTCGAGGCCTTCAAGGGAAGCTGGGATCGCGATCTCGCAGAGGCGCATATGGCGCGCCTCCTTGCGATGGGCGATGTGCTGCAACCACCCGCCGACGCGCCAGCGAATGCGCCCGAACGCTCGGTGTTCATGGACATTTATGCCGCGCAAGCCCGCTATCACATGGCGCGCTTCGGCACGACCCAACGGCAGATCGCGGCAGTCGCGGCAAAGAACCACAATCATTCGGTCCACAATCCGATCGCACAATATCGCTTCCCGATGACGGTGGATGAGGTTCTGGCCGACAAGATGGTCAGTTGGCCGATCACGCGTGCGATGTGCGCCCCCATGAGCGACGGCGCGGCGGCTCTCGTCCTCGCGTCGGAAAATGCAGCCAAAAAGCGCGAGGGAGCGAGGCCGGTTCGTATTCGGGGGATCGCCGCCTCGAGCAGCAGCGATCGCGAAGCCGAAGAGCACGACAAGCATTTGACCCGCGTTGCCGCGCTGGCCTGCTATGAGCGGGCGGGCGTCGGGCCGTCTGATATCGACCTCGCGGAACTTCACGATGCCTCGGCGATTGCGGAGATACTGCATTCGGAGAATGTCGGCTTCTGCGAATATGGCGAGGGAGGGCATCTCGCGGAGAGCGGAGCGACCGCGCTGGGCGGCCGGCTGCCGATCAACGTATCGGGAGGGCTCCTGTCGAAAGGGCATCCGATCGGGGCAACGGGCGCGATCCAGATCGTCGAACTGGTGACCCAGCTCCGCGGCGAAGCCGGTGACCGGCAGGTCGAGGGTGCGCGGCTCGCGTTAGCGGAAAATGGCGGCGGTTTTCATGGCATCGAAGAAGCGGCCTGTGTCGTGACCCTTCTCGAGAGGATGGCGTGATACACACGTCAGCGCGGACTATTGCGGCTGCTCTCGACACCTCAGGCCGCCTCGTTAGGTTCGGCCGCATTGGGCTGTCATGCCTGGCCTTGACGCGCCCCGGATCATTGCCCAGCTCTTCGAGCCAAACTTGGTAGGAAAGAAACCGGCGCGGCTGGTCGTCGCCGGTAAGAATTTCGTATGGCGAAATATCGCTCCAATTCCCTTTATCGATAGGTCGCTGGTTCGAACCCGGCAGGGCTCACCACATTTAAACCACTATGATTCCATAAGCAGCGCCGACCCATGCCCGGCAGCGCCCGCACGCGCGCCGCGCCCAGTGGAGGAAGATAATTGACCACGCTGATTACCGGAGCCGCCGGATTTATCGGAATGCAGGTCGCGGCGGCCCTGCTTCGCCGCGGCGAGAGCGTGGTCGGCATCGACAATTTCACGCCCTATTATTCGGTCGAGCTGAAGCGCGCGCGGGTCGCCGACCTGATCGCACGGTTCGGTGATCGCTTCACCTTCCTCGACGTCGATTTCGGTGACGCAGCGGCGCTCACGGCCGCATTGGCGAGCCAGGACATCGACCGGATCGTCCACCTCGGCGCGCAGCCGGGGGTGCGCTATTCGCTTGAAAACCCGGCCGCCTATGTTCACTCGAACATCGCGGGGCACGTCAACATATTGGAACTGGCGCGCCACCGCGCGATTTCCCATCTGGTTTATGCGTCGTCATCGTCGGTTTACGGAATGCGCGCCGATGCGCCCTTTCGGGTCGCCGACCGCGCCGACGCGCCGATCTCACTCTATGCCGCGACCAAACGCGCTGACGAATTGATGAGCGAAACCTATGCCCATCTGTTCCGGATACCCCAGACCGGCCTGCGTTTCTTCACCGTTTATGGCCCGTGGGGCCGCCCCGACATGGCGGTGTGGAAATTTACCGAGGCGGTGCTGCAGGGACGGCCGATCGACGTATACAATCATGGTGATATGCGCCGCGACTTCACCTTCATCGACGATATTGTGAACGGCGTCGTTCTGGCGCTCGACAATCCGCCACCCGACGATCGGCGCGAAAAGCCGGGGGGTTTCTTTACCCCGCATCGGCTGTACAACATCGGCAACAATCGGTCGGAGCAGTTGACCGACCTGATCGCCGCGATCGAAGCCGCGTGCGGACGCGAGGCCGTGGTCAACCTGATGCCGATGCAGGACGGCGATGTTTACCAGACCGCCGCCGACATCGCAGACATCGGCCGCGACTTGGGATTCGCGCCGACAACGCCGATCTCGGTCGGCGTTCCAGCCTTTGTCGATTGGTATCGGGACGAATGGCTGACCCGCAGCAGAAGCTGAGCTTCACCAGCGGAGAAAGCGCGGCAGGATCAGCCGCCCCGCGATCGCCGAAATGACGACCGCCAATCCGTGCCACAATGCGATGTGGATCAGGTCGTCGTCGGCGCAGTGCAGACCAACGATCGTGGCCCCCGCAGCACCCGATGCGAGACCGATCACCCAGCCCGCGCGTGCCGGAGAGGTCGGAGCCGCCGATTTCAACCATAAAAACAAGGCGGCCCCGACACCCAGTCCCGAGGCGATGCCAAGCGACAGACAATGGGCATCCAGCCCATTACGCGCCGCATCCATCGCTGCATGGCCGTCCCCGACCGCCAGCAGCAGCGCCGCAAGCGGCAGCGAAAGCGCTGCGAGCACCGCCCAGCGCCAGCCGCTATAGTCGCGTCCGACGCCGGGCAGCCCCATGCGCAGCGCACTCCAGGCTGCGGCCACGCCCGTAGCCGCGATGAGCCAGAAGCTGAGCATCGACAGCGCCGGCATTCCGCCCGCGGCAAGATCATGGCGCATCCCGTACAGCCACAGGAGCAATATCGCCCCTGCGAGCCACCCCAGCGCCGTCCAGAACAGGCCCCGAACCATTTTTTTGGGTGGCACCGGCTTTAGCTCCTCGGCTAGCCCATCGATCAAATTGTCGATCGATCCCTCGTTCATTTTATTCGCTTTCAATCAGTTGAGCGAGCTTCTTAAGGCCGCGGTGAATGTTGACCTTGACCAAAGACTCGCTTTGTCCGCAGATTTTAGAAGCCTCGGCGATCGACGCGCCTTCGATCTTGACGAGGGTGATCGCTTGGGCCTGTCCGGGCGGCAGCAAGGTCATCAGCCGGTCGATGCTGAGCCGGGCATGGACCGCCTCGTCCTTTGCGCCGACTGCGGCGTCATGATCGCCAAGCTCGACCTCCTCCTTCTGTCGCCGCAGCATGTCGATCCAGCGATAGCGCGCGATCGCCGCGAGCCATGGCAGAAAGGGCCGGCCGCTGTCCCACGTGGCGAGCTTGCGATGCATCGACACCAAGGTTTCCTGGACCAGATCGTCGATCTGGTGCGGCGCGATCCGGCGTGAGAAATAGCGCGCAAGCCAGTGGCGGCAATCGCCGAGCAGCGCGCGATAGGCTGCACGATCCCCGCGCTGCGAAGCGGCCATCAACCGCGCGAGCGAAGGTTCGTCGAGGCTCATCTCCTGCGCAGCCTAGCAAAAAGCGTATCGAGCGCGAACAGCCCGCCGCCACGAACGATCAGCATCGCCGCCATCCCGGCCCAGAGTGAATGGACCGGCCACCAGGCGTCGGGGAAAACGAATATCTGGATCACCAGCGTCATCACCAGCAGCGCTGCGGCCGAAAAGCGCGTCGCGAGCCCCGCGAGCAGCAAGGCCGGAAACAGATGCTCGGACCAGACGGTCAGCGGGACGGCGAGCGCGGGATCGAGCGGCAGGCCCGAAAATTCATTGGCAAAAAGGTCATATTGAATGGGGTCGATCGCGGGAAAGCCGTCCGCGGCGAGCTTGGTCTGACCCGACCGCCAAAAGACCCCTGCCAGCGCAGCACGCATCAGAAGCAGCGCCGCACCCTCGGCGATCCGCGACGATGCAATCGCCGCCGCGCGATCATACAGACGGATCAAGCGTTGCATTCATTCTACCCTTTCAAAAACCCCGGCCTCGATCAGCGCCGCAATCGCGGCGCCGCCACCCGGATGCCGGTCGTCGAGGAGCGCGATCAGAGCACCGAGCGCTGTCGGATCGGCCGCGGCCGCGAGCACGGCCTTCTCGGCAGGATGCACCGCGAACAAGCGGACATCGGCGTCGGGACGCGTGACAAGGATCGCCGCCGTATCCGGCGCGAAGACGGCGTCGACCAGCGGCGCAGAACCGGGCGCGAGCGGTACGATCCGCGCAGCCGGATGACGGCGGACCCGAAAGGCGAGCAGGCCCGCTTCGTCGCCTCCGGCAAGCTCGTTCAGTCGCAACGCGCGGGTATCGGCGGCGTGATAGCTTTGGAGCCACGCCCATTCGACGCGCGCGATCGACGCGGCGACCGGATCGGTCAGCCAGGCCGCAAAACCGGCGCCAATATCGGCGAGTGCGCGTCGCCCCGCCCCGCCCGATTCGACGAAGGCCCGCGACAGCCGGTTGAACGCGCCCGCGCCCAGATGGGCGCGCAGGCGCGGAAAACTCTCCTCCAGCGCGACGAGCCGCGCGTGCGAAATCGTATTGGCGTGAACGCGCAGCCCGCGAAGAACCGCAGCTTCATCGCCCGCGAAAAGTCCGGCCGGCAAATGCCGCGGACCATCGAGCAGCGTCGCCGCCACCGCCGCCTGATCGCCGTCAAGCATCGACGGGTTCCCCCACGGCGTCGGCGCGCGCCGCCTCGTTCATCAGCACGGCGAAGTCGGGTACATCGCTGTCCCATTCGACCAGAACGGGCCTTGGCCCGGCACGGCGGAGAAAACGCGCGAGCAGCGCCCAGCAGCTGCGCCGCACCGGCGATCCATGATCGTCGATCGCAATTCGTGCCCCGTCGCCGTCATCCTTCACCGCGTGGCCGGCGACATGGATTTCGCCGACCAGCGCAGGGTCGATCGCATCCAGCCAGGTTTCGGCGTCGAATCCCAGGTTGAAGGCCGATACCTCGACATTGTTGACGTCGAGGAGCAGTCCGCAGCCGGTGCGGCGGCAAAGCTCGTGCAGAAAGGCTGTCTCGTCCCAATTGTCGTGCGCATAGGCCAGATAGCGCGAAGGATTTTCGATGAGGATGCGGCGGCCAAGCCGGTCCTGAACGCGGCCGACGCCGGCTGCAAAATGGTCGAGCGCGGCGTTCGTATAGGGAATGGGCAGCAGGTCGGGAAATTTGTCGCGCGGCGTGTTGCTCCAGCTGAGATGATCGGAGACCATCGCGGGCCGGTATCGATCGCAGAGCTGCGCCAGCGCGTCGAGTTCTTGCGGATCAGGGCCGCCTATCGACCCGATCGAGAGGCCGACCGAATGAAAGCTGACCGGCAGCCGCGCCGCGATCGCCGTCAACCAGCGGTGCGGCGGCCCGCCCGCGCCGAAATAATTTTGGGGATGCACCTCGACCCAGGCGGGCGCCCCGCCCCACTCCCAGGCCGCGAGCACATCGGCGTAGTGACGGGCTTTCAGCCCGATACCGGCGCGCCGGGGCAGCGAGGGAGACGGGGCGGCGGACACGGGATCAGCCCTTCTTCGGCACCGGTTTGGCATTGCCCTTATGCGCGGTCAGCGTACCGCCCATTTTTTCGCAAGCACCCTTGGCGACATATTTCCAGGCATTGCCCTGATAGTCGACGGTCGAAGTGCCCGCACAGCTCGTACCGGGACCGGCGGCGCAATCGTTCTTGCCCTTTAGCGCGACACCATAGCATTTTTCCTTGGCGCCTTCGGCCGCGATGGCGCTTCCGGTCGCGGCATGGCCCGCGGCGAGCGCGAGCACCGCCGAAGCGGCGAGCGACAGTTTCAGCGAATGGGTCATTGAAATCTCCCTGACAAATGGATCGATGCGGAGGATGGCATCATCCATGGGTTCGCACGCCGCCCACGAAAGGTTACGAACGACACGGACGGCAATTGGCAGCGGAGCGTCAATCGCTTAGGACCAGCGGGCCGGTCGCGTTTCGATCGGCGGAGGGAAAAGCGCAGGATGAACATTCTTCTGACCGGGGGCGCGGGCTATATCGGCAGCCATGTCGCAGCGACGCTGGCTGCGGCGGGGCACCGCGTCACCTGTTACGACAATCTGTCGAACAGCGACGCGGCGGTGATCGACCGGCTGGAAGCAATCACCGGCGCCGCGATCCCGCTCGTGATCGGCGACATCCGCGATGGCGACGCGCTGCGCCGGGCGATGCGCGGCCACGCGATCGAGGCGGTGATCCATTTTGCGGGGTTGAAGGCCGTTGGCGAGTCGGTGGCCGAACCGATCAAATATTATGACAATAATGTTCGCGGCACGCTGTCGCTGATCGAGTCGATGATCGACTGCGACGCCAAGCGGCTGGTCTTTTCGTCGAGCGCCACCGTTTACGGCGAACCGCAATATCTGCCGCTCGACGAGGATCATCCGACATCGGCCACCAATCCCTATGGCCGGACCAAGTTGATGATCGAGGAGATGCTGGCGGACGTCGCGGCAGCCGATCCGGCGTGGCGCATCGCGATCCTGCGCTATTTCAACCCCGTCGGCGCGCATGACAGCGGCCTGATCGGCGAGAATCCCAATGGCGTCCCCAATAATCTGATGCCCTTCATCAGCCGCGTCGCCGCGGGCAAGCTCAGCGAATTATCGGTGTTCGGCGACGATTACGATACGCCCGACGGCACCGGCGTGCGCGACTATATCCATGTCGTCGATCTGGCTGCGGGCCATGCGGCGGCGCTGGCCGCCATAGCGGCAAGCGACCGCCCGCTCGCGACATGGAACCTCGGTACGGGGCAAGGCTATTCGGTGCTCGACATGGTGAAAGCGTTCGAGCGCGTGAATGGCGTCGCCATCCCCTATCGCATTGCGCCCCGCCGCGCGGGCGATGTCGCAAGCTGTTTCGCGAGCCCCGATCGCGCTGCGCAGGAACTCGGCTGGCGTGCGGAACGCGACCTCGACGCGATGTGCGCGTCGAGCTGGCGGTTCGAGCGGACCTTGGCGACGCGTAACGCGGAATAGCTTTGATCACATCGTCATTGCGAGCGCAGCGAAGCAAACCAGGGTGGTTTACGCAGCCCTGGATTGCTTCGCTGCGCTCGCAAAGACGGAGCTGGGTGCCCGGGCGCTACCCCAGCCACCCCGCCGTCTGCGCCAGCACCCAGACGCCGATCGCAAGGAACAGCGCCGCTGCGACAAGGCGGATTTTGGCAAGATCGACGCGCTTCAGCAGCGCATTGCCCAGGAAAATCGCGGGCACATTGGCGATCATCATGCCGAGCGTTGTGCCCCCGGTAACGGCGACGACCGCCTGATATTGGGCCCCAAGTGCAATGGTTGCCACCTGCGTCTTGTCGCCCATCTCGACAAGGAAGAAGGCAACAAGCGTCGTCAGAAAGGCGCCGAAACGCGGCCGCGGCGCATCCTCTTCCTCCAATTTGTCGGGGATCAGCGTCCAAGCCGCCATGGCGATGAACGACGCGCCGATCGCATAGCGAAAGACCGGACTGTCCAGGAACGCCGCAGCCTGCGCGCCGAGCAGCGCCGCGAGTGCGTGGTTCGCCAGCGTCGCCGCCAATATGCCGAGGATGATC
>JBGTUD010000009.1:0-30358 GCA_041939405.1 Sphingopyxis sp.
CCAAGAAAGGCAGCACTGACTTCATCGAAGACAGCGAAGAAAACGCCCTGAACGGCAAATACCCGCTGTCGCGTTTCCTCTACGTGTACGTCAACAAAGCCCCGAACAAGCCTCTGGCCCCGCTGGAAGCTGAGTTCGTGAAACTGGTTCTGTCCAAACAGGGCCAGGAAGTTGTGGTGAAAGACGGCTACACGACCAGCTTCACCATTTCGGCGGCGCGCGCCGAGGTGGTGACGCAGGCGCCGCGCACGAACTGGCGGTAAAAGGTCATCGCACGGCGCGCGCAGCGCGGCGTGATACCGCCGATGCAGCGATCGTTGTCGACCAGCTCGACAAGGATGCGCCCCGGCAGCACGCGCTCGGGGCAATAAGCCACAAAAATGTCGGCGGCGCCGGTGCAGGCGCCGGGCACCTTGAGGTCGGGGCGCAGCTCGGCGAGCAAAGCGGCGACCTTTTCGGTCGTGCCGACCGGCGAGGTGGATTCGAGGATGACGAGATTGCCCGGATGAAGCTGGGGCGCGATGGCGCGCGCCGCCGACAGGACATGGCTGATGTCGGGGCGGTGCTCGTCATCGTGCGGGGTGGGGACCGCAATCACGAACACGTCGGCGGGGGCAACGTCGGTCGAAGCAACGAGCGTACCGCGCGACACGACGCCCTGGACAAGCCCGTCGAGATCGACCTCCTCGATATGTACCTTGCCGCTGTTGACGGTGTCGACGACATGCTCGCTAACGTCGACGCCGGTGACCTTGCTACCCGAACGCGCGATCAGCGCCGCGGTGGGCAAACCGATATAGCCCAGTCCGAGGACCGTCACATTCTGCTCGTTATCAATGGGCACGCGCAATTATCTCCGCAATTCGTTCCGCCGCGCGGCCGTCTCCGAAGGGATTATGCGCGCGCGCCATGGCGTTATACGCGTCTTCATCGTCCAAAAGGCTGAATATTTCCGAAACGATGCGATTTTTGTCGGTGCCGACGAGCCGCGCGGTGCCGGCCTCGATCCCTTCGGGACGTTCGGTTGTCTCGCGCATCACCAGGACCGGCTTGCCGAGCGAAGGCGCTTCCTCCTGCACCCCCCCGCTGTCGGTGAGGACGAGGCTGCTCATCCCCAGCAGGCGGACAAAATGCGGATAATCGAGCGGATCGATCAGCGCGACGTTGTCGAGCGCGCCGAGGATGGGCTTCATCGCGCTGCGCACATGCGGATTGGGATGGACCGGGAAAATGACTGCGACACCGCTTCGCGCGGCGATCGCGGCAATGGCTTCGGCGATGGCTTTCATGCCGTCGCCAAAATTTTCGCGACGATGCGAGGTAACGGCGACGATGCGCTTGCCGGCGAAGCGGTGGGCGAGCGGGTCTAGCCCGGCCGCGAGCGCCGGTTCCTCCTCGATCCGCGCCTTCGTCGCCAGCAGCGCGTCGATCACCGTGTTGCCAGTGACGTGGATGCGATCCGCGGGCACATTTTCGGCGCGCAGCGCGGCCGCGGCGGTTTCGGTCGGTGCGAAATGCAGATCGGCGACCGCCCCCGCGACCTTGCGATTCACTTCCTCGGGCCAGGGGTGATAGATGTTGCCGCTGCGCAGGCCCGCTTCGACATGCCCGACAGGGATTTTGCGGAAATAGGCCGCAAGGGTCGCGGCCATCGTGGTCAGCGTATCGCCGTGGACGAGGATGCGGTCTGGCTTTTCTTCATCGAACGTCTGGCCGAGACCGACGACGACGCGCGCAAGCAGGGCGTCGAGCGATTGGTTGGGCGTCATGACGTCCAGATCGATATCGGGGGTGATACGCCCGATCTCTAGCACCTGATCCAACATCTCGCGATGTTGCGCGGTCACGCAAATCCGCATGAGGACCTCCTCCCGGTCGCGCAGCGCGTGGATAACAGGAAACATCTTGATCGCTTCAGGGCGTGTCCCGAAAACGGCGATGATCTTTTGTGTAGGTTGCGACGAAATCATCGTTCTCGTTCCGACTGGTGAATATTTCGGGGGTAGCAGCCTAGAGTTGATCAGAATTTAACCGTCGATCGACGCGGCGATTCATTCTTGACCTTGGGCGCATAGTCATGCACCGAGCCGCGACGGCCGTAAAATTGCCGAAACGGAATTTTTGGTACCGCAGGACGAAAACTCCCCCATGTCTTTCCTGTCCAAGTTGAGGCGTCGCGCTACGGCTCGTTCGCGCGTGGCAGCGAGAGTGCCCGATGGGGAGCGAGTATATGCGATCGGCGACATTCATGGGTGCGACGATCTTTTCGCGAAATTGCTTGACCGGATTGCCGCGGATTGCACCAAGCGGGAGCCTGCAAATACAACCCTGATCCTGCTGGGGGATCTCGTGGATCGCGGCCCCAGTTCGGCCGCAGTGGTCGAGCGGGCCATGGCAATTGGTGAACCCTTTTCCCGTGTTAGGTTGTTGATCGGCAATCACGAAGAAGCCTTTCTGGCCGCCATGGAAGGCGATTTACAGCGTCTCCGCTATTTCATTCGGATCGGCGGCGACGCCACGATCCGAAGCTATTGGGGCGACGACGAATCTTACCGCCTGGCAGAGTTTGAAGAGGTGGCTGCGCGTCTGCCATTGATTGTCCCTCAGCGCCATCGCGATTTTCTGGCCGGCGGCGAAGACATGATCCTCATAGGGGACTATGTCTTTGTTCACGCGGGTGTTCGTCCCGGTCGAGCTCTTGGGGAGCAGAATGTGAAGGATTTGCGGTGGATCCGCGAAGAATTCCTATCGGCCGAGCCTGATTGGCAGCAGACCGTGATTCACGGGCACACGGTCTTCAATGTTGTGGATATCGGCAACAACCGGATAGGAATCGACACGGGTGCGTATGCGAGCGGGAACTTGACAGCGATCGGCTTGGAAGCAGACCGACAGTGGATCATTGATACTGCAAGCTGATAAGTCTTTGGCGCCTATATATAAAACGCTGGATTGAAAAAATTTATGCCTTCAAGCAAAATGAAAATATTCAATGATATTAAAGACGGAAAGAATATATATTTATTTTATCTTTCCGCTTTTGTTTGTTTGTTCGAGCTTTTTTTGGGCGGCGCGCCTAATTCTCCAAATTTCAAGTTCCAGATCGGAGTATTTTTTTCCTTTCTGCTTCTGGCATGGTCTGTTTGGGAAGGGGCGTTCGGCATTCTTTTTAAACGCGATCGCTTGCTCTTCGCGGTATTGGTTGCGGTGTGGGCTGTTCCATTGCTGCAGCTTATTCCGGTGCCCTCCAGTCTCTGGGCGGTTTTGCCCGGCCGGGGGCTGGAGCACGGCATTCTCGAATATGTCCACCAAGGGCCGTATTGGCATGCCTTGACCACCGATTTTGGCGCGACCAGCTTTTCGGTTGTAACGCTCGTTCCGCCGACGGCGATCTTTCTGTCGGCCCTGGTGTTGGATCGGACCCAACGCGAAGCCTTGGTCAAGTTGATTCTCGCCGTTGCGGTCGTCGCAGCGTTTGCATCCTTCTTCCAGTTCGTTTCGGCGGGGACAAGTTTCTCCTTTTACAAGACGGCTCACCAGGGGTTCGGTATCGGCTTCTTTGCCAACAGGAACCATCAGTCGGTATTCATCGTGATCGCCATGCTGCTGGCCTCCGGGCTTTTGATTCGGGATGCCCGCGACTGGCAGGGGCAACTTATCGGGCTGTCGCTTGTCATGATCCTGGCGCTTTCGGCGGTGACGACGACATTTTCCCGCGCCGGGATGGCCTTTTTTCTCGCGGGACTGGGCGCCGTCGCGGCTGTTATGGTCGGTTTGCGCAATATCGGCTGGCGTCCGATGCTTGTCGCACTGCTCGGTCTAGCGGGGATTGGCGGGGCTATTGCCAGTACCAATCAATTCGATCGCTTTCTCGCTCGGCTCCAGACTGCCGCAGACGATCAGCGGTTTGAATACGCGGTGGAGAGCATGCCGATTATCGCCGACTATTTTCCCGTGGGGTCGGGCATTGGAACATTTGTGTCGGTATATCAGAAGTATGAAACAATCGACCGGCTCGTTCCGAACTATGCCAATCATCTCCATAACGACTATCTGGAGATTTTGATGGAAGCGGGAATGCTCGGCGCTTTAGCTCTGCTCCTCGGGATTGTCGCACTAGGGCGCCTGGTTTTTCGGAATCTCCGTCAGCCTTTTCGGCGAGCCAACCTTTTGGGCGCCGCGGCGGCTGTCAGCACCGTTTTCTTGATGGCTCACAGCGTGATCGACTACCCGCTGCGAACTCAGGCGCTCGCTTGTCTGTTCAGCCTGCTCCTGGTTCTGATGCTTGACCAACCCAGCGCGCGCCCCGAACGAATGTTCGGCAAGCGGTCGCAAGGATAGTCGACCGAACCGAAAATTGAACCGGCTGGTGCCGGAAATCGAGGCTTTTGGCGTTGCTTAAGCCTGCCCTTGCCGTTAATGGACCGGATATTATGACCTTGCGCATTTCCTCGTTTTTTCTGGGCTTTTCGGCCGCTTCCGCCCTTGTTCTTTCCGGCTGTTCGAGCGCCCCTGCTCGCGGCGGGGTGGGCACCTATGTTGCAATCGACGATGTTGCGGTGTCCCCGCGGCCGGCGGATTATCGTATAGGGCCGCTCGACATTCTTAAGATTACCGTTTTTCAGGAGCCCGATCTTTCGGCGGACGAGGTTCCCGTGGATGCCAGCGGGAACATCTTGTTGCCGTTGATCGGCCAGGTGTCCGCGGCGGGGCGCACAGGCAGCGAGCTTTCCGGAGAAATTGCGGATCGGCTGGGCAGCCGGTTTCTCGTGGACCCACAGGTGTCGATCATCGTCGTGAAATCGGTCGCGCAACGCGTGACGGTAGAGGGCTCTGTCGAGCGGCCCGGCGTCTATCCCATTGAGGGGTCGATGTCGCTGCTTCAGGCCATGGCATTGGCGCAAGGTCCGACCCGCGTTGCGAAGACCAGCGAAGTCATCGTGTTCCGCACGATTGGCGACAAGGTTTATGCGGCCAAGTTCAACCTCGACCTCGTACGTCGCGGAGCGCAGTCCAACCCCCAGATACTCGGCGGAGATACGGTGGTGGTCGGCCGGTCCGCATTAAAGGGGCTCTACCGCGATCTGCTTGAAATTTCGCCGCTGTTGACCACGACGTTCATCCAACTCTGACGCAGCAGTCCAACGCGCGGAATCCTTAGGAACTTGACGAATATGCTTCAAAAGCTTGAGCCCTCGACCGGGATGATTCAGTCCGGCGCCCGTGACGCCGGTGACATCTCCGGCGAAGCGTCCTTGCTGGGCGGAATCGACCTTCGCCAGTTGTGGGCGAGCATTTATCGGAACCGCTGGCCTGCCTTGCTGATCGTCGGTGCGACGCTCGCTGCCGGGATTTTGCTGTCTTTGCTCGCGACGCCCATCTACCAGGCAAGCGCATCGATCCAGATCGATCAGGAAGCCGCGAAGGTCATCGGTACCGAGCAAACCAATGCCTCGGCTGCGATTCAGGATTCCGACCGGTTTCTGCGTACACAGGTCGATGTGCTGCAAAGCCGGTCGTTGCGACAGGCGGTGGCCGAGGATCTCGGTTTGTTCGACAATGCCGAGTTTCTCGAGAAAATGGATGAGGATCAGGTCGACGAAGCGAAAGGGCGTTTGACGCTCGAGGCCACACGGGAAGAAAATGTTTTGCGCATTCTGGCGGAAAATATGTCCGTCTCGCTGCCGGTCGAATCGCGTGTCGCCCAGATATTCTTCAGCAGCCCCGATCCCGAACTCGCGACGATGGTGGCCAATAGCTTCGCGGAAAATTTCATCCGAAATAATCTGCAGCGCAAATTCGACACGTCGGCCTACGCTCGTGAGTTTCTGAAAGAGCAACTGGATGGCGCCGCAAAGCGCCTTAGCGCCTCTGAGCGGCAGGCGCTGGCCTATGCGCGACAGTCGCGTATCATTGACACGGGATCGGCAGGCGAGGGTGCCGCTGCGGCCAGCGCAAAAAGCCTGACGACCTCCACGCTTGTGCAGCTCAACCAGACATATGCGGCAGCGGTGGCGCGCCGCATCGACGCGCAGAAGCGTTGGGAAGCTGCTCGGCGTGGATCGGCGCTTGATTTGCCGATCGTGCAGTCGAACTTGGCGGTCCAGCGATTGCTGGAAGAACGGGCCAAAGTGCGGGCCGAATATCAGGAAGAGCTTCAGCGCCGCAAGGAAGACTATCCGACGGTTCGTCAAGCCGAAGCGAAGATTCGCGAGCTAAGCGATCAGATTGATCGGATTGCGGCGGGGATTCGCGCAACATTGCGCGAAGAATATGATGCCGCGCGCGCCCAGGAAGACGAACTGAGCCGTCGACTCGCCAGCCTTAAGGAGGCAACGCTGACGGAACAGGGCGCCTCAGTGGAGCTGTCGATCTTGCGCCGGGAAGCCGAGACCAATCGGCAACTCTACGATCTGCTGCTGAAGCGTTACAATGAACTGAACGCTGAAGCGGGTGTTCAAGCCAACAATCTGGCGATTATTGACGAGGCCAATACGCCGATCAAGCCTGTCAGCCCCAATCTGCCCGTGAATATTCTCTTGTCGCTTTTGGCGGGGTTGATCTTTGCCGGCCTGTATGTTTTCGGCCGCGAGCAGCTCTTCAGCGCCGTACGGACCCCGGACGATGTCAGTCGCCTGCTGAACCTGTCGCTTATCGGGTCGGTGCCGAAGATGCCTCAATCGGTAGACATCGACAAAGATTTGCTGGATCCAAAGGGCGTCATGGCCGAAGCGTACGCGTCGGTCCGAACGGCGTTGCTCTTGTCCTCCAACGACGGGTTGCCGAAATCGATCACATTTCTCAGCACCACTCCGTCGGAAGGCAAATCGACCTCTTGCTTCGCGGTTTCATTGTCACTCGCGCGGCTTGGCAAGCGCGTGTGCGTGATCGACCTCGATCTTCGCAAACCAAGCCAGCACAAGTTTTTCGAATTGACGAGCGATCACGTCGGCATGTCAGAGCTGCTTTCGCAAAATGCGGATTTCGATCAAGCGGTTCGAAAGACAAAGTTTGCGAACATCGACTTTATCGGCAGTGGCCATCGGCCTCCCAACCCGACCGACTTGCTGACCGGGACATATCCCGAACAGCTACTTGCTGATATCCAATCGAAATATGATGTTGTTATGATCGACAGCGCGCCGGTGCTCGGTCTTTCGGATGCGCTGCTGGTCTCTGATCTTGCCGCTCTTACTATCTTCGTCGTAGAATCCGGTCGCATCCATGCCGGTTCGGTTCAAAGTGCGCTTGCACGACTGCGTCAGTCAAACGGACATATCGGCGGTGTCTTGTTGACTAAGTTTGATGCGCAGGCCTCTGGATACTCCAATTACGAATATCAGTACCAGTATCGCTATGGACATTGAGACCCGAAAGCCGGACCATGTTGGGGCGAAGTTTCGCCTTTTCATATTCATCCTCGTTTCCGCTGCGATAGCTTTTTTGCTTATGCGTTGGACGTCCGAATTTGCGACGCAAAGGAGGTTGGATAACGGGGTGTTTGCCGCATCGGAGGCATGCAAGCCGAAGCCGGCGAATCCCGGTGGATGCCGCGAGCAGCTGTCATGGGTCGCGGAGCGCGCGCCGCTCAGCGTCGATCCAGTGGCTGGCCTTGTCCGAATAGAAAGAGAAGGCGAGGGCGCGGGCTCGCGGGTACCGGCGGGCGAGAAACTGCTTGCCGAGATGGGCTTTCGTTCGACGCTTGCGCAACAGCTGTTGTTGACTTCGGCGCTTGAGCGGAGGGATTTTGCAGAAATACTTCTGCGCAGCGATGCCTTGTTAAGGCGCGAAAAGCTGCAGAAAGAGGTTCTGCCGATCATGCTTGTGGCGGCCGGCGACAAGTCCACGCGCGAGCCTTTGATCACGGCTCTCGCGCGGGAGCCAAATTGGCGGCTCGCTTTCATGACCCATCCGGGAGGTTTCGCACAGGCGGGTCTGCGCGCGGCGCGCGCTGAAGTGCTTGATGAGATGATGACGCGCAAGATCCCGATCTTGCAGGTGGAAATCGCCCATGCGCTGCGAGCTTTGGCTGGTGCGCAGGAAAATGAAGCGGCCTATCGGCTGTGGAAAAAATATCGGGGCCTGGAAAATCGCAAAATTTTTGTATTCGACCCGCGGTTCGAATTTGTGGCTCGCGACCGCGGCGACGAAGCCGGGAGCGAAATCCCCTTCGAATGGCGCCTCCTTAAAGGCCGGGGGTATCGCGCGCAGCTTCGAGAATCAACCAAACAGAATAATCTGACGCTATCGTGGAATGGCCGCGGTAGCCCGACGATGCTGGAGCAGAAAGTTCGCCTGGACCGCGGAAAAGCCTATAGCCTGCAAATCTTGGCGTCGGATCCCGCTCCAGTTGTCGCTCGGCGTTTTACCGTTTCGCTGGATTGTCCGGGGCTGGCACCGGTTCAGTTCGTCGATTTCCGGCCCGCCGCCGGTCCCGGCCAACCGGAAACGGTCGAAGCGAACGACGTCATCCAGTGTGACTTTCCGGTTTTGCGGGTCCGGGGCAACGCTGTTGATGCTGGCGATCGTGGGGGACGCACCAGTATCTCCTATTTGGCAATTCGGCAGGCCGTCGGATCGAATGACCGATAAAAGCATTTACGATCGGCGACTGGTTGTGCTTCCTTTTGAGGACATGCACTTAACGAGGCCGCAGCTTCTCGCAATGGGCGCGAAAGTGCAGGAATAATATGACACAGCACGTCGACGTCAGATTTCTCGATTGGATCGAAAAGAGGCCCAAGGAATCGTTCGGGGCCAGACGATTGCGAGTTGTCGTCCAGCTCCTTGTCCTGGATTGCCTTTGCATTGCAGCGGCCTTTTTTGGAGTTGGCCTGGCCGCGCCGCGCGAATTCGATCTTCAGCAAACGACCAGCTTGGCGATTGTCGCGATCGTCTCATACATCTTTGCAGCGATTAATAACAATACTTTTGCTGCGACGCTCGTGCTGGATATCGGCGAGAATCTGAAGCGGACGCTTGTCACATTGACGCTATCCGCGATCGCCATCCTCACCTTCATGTTCTTTCTGAGGGTTGGTTCGCAATTCTCCAGACTTTTGGTGTTCTCCGGATTGCTGGCCTCGGCGGTCCTGCTCGTTATCGGACGCTATATACATTCGCGCATTTTCGCGCGTCGAGGGCCATCCGAGCTGACCGGAGAACTGTGGATAAAGGCTGGGGCAACCCTTGGGCCTCATCCCCCGCCCTATGTAATGGATGCAGAGGAACTGGGATTGACGCCGGATCTTGCGAACCCCGCGGCGGTCGCGCGGCTTGGTCAGGCGACCGACGGCTTTGACAGGGTGGTTGTGCATTGTCCGCGCGAAAGCCGGAACGAATGGGCGGCGTTCCTGCGATCTCAGGATATCCCCGGCGAGATCGTTGCGCCCGAACTTAACGAATTCAAACCGCTCGCGCTGGGTCAACGCCGTGGTCAGGCGACCCTGCTTGTCTCGTCGGGGCACCTGTCGTTCGGGAGTATGATCCAGAAGCGCATTTTCGATCTGGTGCTGACCGGATCGAGCCTTCTTCTGCTTTCACCGCTGTTTGTTATCATTGCAATCGCGATTAAGCTCGAATCGCGCGGGCCCGTGCTTTTCTTTCAGGAAAGGGTCGGCACGGGAAATCGGAGGTTCCGCATATGGAAGTTTCGGTCGATGTATCACGATCTACGGGACGAGCGGGGAGACCGATCCACCGAAAGATTTGATCCAAGGGTTACTCGGGTCGGAAATATCCTCCGGCGAACGAGTCTGGACGAGCTGCCTCAACTCTTCAACGTATTGATCGGCGACATGAGCCTGGTGGGACCGCGACCCCATGCTCTTGGTTCGCGGGCCAGCGAACGGCTCTTCTGGGACATCGACAGTCGGTATTGGTACCGGCACGCCGTGAAACCCGGAATAACGGGACTGGCCCAAGTGCGTGGTTTCCGGGGCGCCACCGAAACGCAGGATGACATTCTTAATCGTCTGGAATCGGACCTTGAATATATCTACCGGTGGAGCTTGGCGCTCGACGTGGTCATCCTTATCCGAACGCTGCTTGTGCTTCTGCACAAGAATAGTTTTTAAGCAGCTGCCGGCGTGAACATGCAATCCCAGCTTGGACGAGAAGCGTTGCGCGACGGGAACAGGCTCGGGCTTTTTGGCCTGGCACTGCTTCCGCTGATGTTGCTGCTGCCCTTTATTTATTGGCCGAAAATTACGGATTTCGACACGCAGCCGACAATTGTGGCGGGTATTGCGCTGGCGTTTGTCTTTTTCTGGCCTTCGCACGAACGGCGAATCTCTTACGGGATGGTGAGGCTGATCGTCTTGGTCGTCGCGGCGATCGCAATCTATGTGGGGCGCGGACCCGAGACCGAATTTGCAATTCGATATGGTTTGATCCTGTTGACTTTCCTGGCTTTGTGGAACCTCGGCGAGCGCGGCGCGGCGGATTATCTGGCGCCTTTTGTCCGTGCCACGATCGTCATCTGGTTCGCGTTCGGCCTGTATCAGACGATTGGGATCCGGCTTGGCTGGGATATGGATTTTACCGGCAGGTTTGTCGCTTCTTACAGCGGCGTCCCGTCGATCACGGCGGAACCGTCATTTTATGGCAGTCTGTCGGTTCTACAGATCATGATCCTGGCGTCGAACCACGTTCGACGGAACATCCCATTCTATGTCTTGGCGGCGATGAGCGTCCTGATGAGCGGGTCGCTTCTGGCGTTTCTTTTCTTCCTTTTTCCTGTCTGGCTCCTGCCGGCGCGCTGGAAACTGGCCGGCGCAATTGCCGTGCTTATCCTGTTGCTGCTCGGGGTTCAGGTGATGGAATCCGGATTTTTTGCGCGCGTTCAAAAGTTCCAGCTTTCGGGGCTGGGCTCTGACATCATGGGGATCGACATCAGCCTCAATTTGCGGTTCGGGCATATATGGTATATTTTCTACGAAAATATTCTGCGCGAATTGTCGCTCGTAAACAGTGTTGATTTCTTCTTCGAGTATAATCATTGGGCTTCACGCAATCCTCTGATTTATCCCACATCCACCGACTTCATTCTTCCATCGGGGGGGGAACTGATATTTCGATCGGGACCGGTGGGTCTGTTGATCATGATCTATATCATTCTATTTGCCAGCAGAACGGCTGAAGGGCGTAACATGCGACTGCTGAAGGTTGGTTTCGTGACAGCCTGTCTGCTCAACCCCATGTCGTTGGCAAATCCGTTTTTTATCCTCTATATCCACCAGCGCGTCGGCTTTCAGGCCCGCAGTTCGAGGCCGCGGACCAATGGCCTGGATCGCACCGAAAAAACGCACGTTGCACACGCATCTACTTAGGGGTCTGCATTGAGTATCGGGTGTGCCGTTATCACAGGGGCAAGCGGCCAGGACGGCCGTTTGATGGCGAAGCTGCTATCCCGGCGCGGTTTCCGGGTCGTCGGTGTCACCGGGCGTTCCGTGGGGGATGGCGGAGGTGATGGTTTCTCCGAGATCATCGAAATCGACTATGCCGATGTGGGCGCGTTGTCCGCCATCGTGGCCGACGTTCGACCTGACTTCTTGTTCAACTATGCTGCGCTTTCGACCGGAGCGGATTTTTTTGCCGCTTTCCCGCTCGTGATGCAGCGCAACAGCGATTTCGTCATTGCGTTGCTCGAAGCCATCAGGGCCGCTTCGCCGGCGACGCGCTTTTTTCAGGCATCGAGCTCCGAGATGTTCGGCCGGGTCGAAATAACGCCGCAGACCGAGACAACGCCCTGTCAGCCCATTAGCCCCTATGGCCTCGCCAAGTTTACCGCGCATCGCGCGGTAGCCATCTATCGGGAATCCTACGGCCTTTTTGCCTGTAGCGGGATATTGTACAATCACGACAGTCCGCTCCGCCGCCCGGACTATGTCCTGGCGAAAATTGCCAAGGCCGTTGCCGAAATCAAGGCGGGACTGCGTAGCGAACTCGAACTGGGTCGCATCGACGTCTATCGGGATTGGGGCGATGCTAGGGAATATGCCGAGGCGATCTATCGGATGATCAGCGCCAATGATCCGGCGGATTATGTCATCGCAACGGGGCGAACCACCTGCTTGGCCGACGTTTGCGCGAACGCTTTCGCTTATGTGGGCTTGAAAGCGGACGACTATATAAGGACTGACCCGTCGCTGATCCGTCCCGTCGAAACGGCCCAGCTGTGCGGAGATCCTTCAAAGATCGAACGCGATCTGGGCTGGCGTGCGATGAACGGCCCCCACGAGGTGATGCGCGATATGATCGACGCCAATCTTGCGAAACTGAATGGGGGGGGCGTCACCGCCCGCAGCGGTTAGTGGACAGCCGACAAGTGCAGGCGAGCGCGCCACATGGCCCTTATATAGTCGGTTAGTGTAACTCCGAAATCGCGGCCTATTCGTCTTACGATCATCGGAGCGGTAATCCCCGACTGCACGGCCAGCACAGCCAGCAGGAGCGTGTTTGCGTGAACATGGCCTGAAATTATCGCCGCGGCTACCGCCAGCCAGGCGATGGCGAAGCCACACAGATATAGGCGGACAAAGTCAAACCTGTCGATGGCCAGCCACATATTGACGAAAATCAGGATGTTGGCTTCCAACCAGAAACATGCCGCGAGGACGGCGAGGGTGGATCGCGGCGGCAAGGTCGCCGCAAGCGTTGGTATGAATTTGAAAATCTCTGGGCCAACAAGAATCAATCCCGCCGACGCAACGATGAAGGCGAGATTGACCAGCTTGCCCAGATGGCCAAGTTCCGCCGCGATCGCCGCGGGGTTTCCGGTTCGGCCCGCCGCGATCAGCGGCGCGATCCTCATGTTCAGGGGAACGGCGGCAAGAATCAGGAGAAAGCCATATATTTGGATGGCCAGTCCGAGACTGGCGGCATCCATCGCCGACGGCATAATCGTCGATAGATAGAGAAACACCCCCCGGTACAAGAAGTAGGACGAGACGGCAAAAGCGGCCTGCATGGCGCTTCGACGTAGAAGCATCCCCACGGTCAACCGCGCGGGTCCAACGGCCTCTGCGGGAGCCATCTGTCTAATCGATTTCCGAGCAGCGAGCTCGAGCAAAAGCCCCGTTAAAGCAAAACTAGCGAGCACGGCAATAGAGAGGCCGAGCAGACCATAGCCGGCCCACGCCAAAGCGGCTGCAATCGCAAGATTTATCAATCGGCCGAGGCTGCCAATCCCGGTAAAGGTCGATATGTTACCGGTCGCGACCAGCTGGCAGCTCCGGTAACTCGTCAAATAATATATGAAGTAGGCGAGGCAGAAGCCTAGCCAGGGAAGCAGCCAGCCATGCTCTGCGGCGCCATAATCGATCGATGTCAGATAGAGGCCGCCTGAAACCGCCATGAAGATCGAGCCGACGCTGCTAAATTGCGCATAGCCTCTGCCGACCAGCCGCACCGTCGCGAGATAGGGCGACCTGTCGAGCCACGCGCGACTGATAGTCCGGGTCGACACGACGTTCAGCGCGCTTTCGAGATTGATCAAGCCGCTCCCGATGGTCGTAAACAGAATCCACAGAAGATAATCGTCGGTATTCAGGAAGATCAGGGCGATCAGCAGAATCCCTATGCTGACGCCGAGGTTCAACCCCTGAAAGACGAATGCGCTTTTCACGTTTCTCCTGATATTTCCTCGATGCATTGAGCGGCCGGCGCATCACGCCGGCCGCTCACGCTACCGCTTAAATTCCGCTTTGGCGGATAAGCATTTCATGCTGCGCTTCGCGATAGTCGTAATCAACCATTTCGGTGATCATCTCATCGAGCGTGATCTGCGGGCGCCAACCAAGCTTTTCGGCGGCCTTCGTCGCATCGCCAAGGAGCGTTTCGACCTCGGTTGGACGATAGTAATAGGGGTTGACGCGAACGACAACGTCGCCGACCTGGATTTTCGCCTTGTCGCCTTCAATCCGCTCGACGATACCGACCTCATTTTCAGCTTCTCCCTCGAACTTGAGAAAGATACCCAGGCGTTCGGCCGAGCGCTTTACAAATTCGCGGACGGAATACTGAACCCCTGTGGCGATGACAAAGTCTTCGGGTGCGTTCTGTTGAAGCATGAGCCACTGCATCGCGACATAATCCTTGGCGTGCCCCCAGTCGCGCAGCGCATCCATGTTGCCAAGGCTCAAGGTCTTTTCGATACCCAACGCGATGCGGGCAAGTCCGCGGGTGATCTTGCGCGTCACAAAGGTTTCGCCGCGCAGCTTGCTCTCGTGATTAAAGAGGATGCCGTTGCAGGCGTATATCCCGTATGCCTCGCGATAATTGACCGTGATCCAATAGGCGTAGAGTTTGGCAACGGCATAGGGGCTACGCGGGTAAAAGGGGGTGGTTTCCCGCTGCGGAATTTCTTGGACAAGCCCATAAAGCTCGCTGGTGCTTGCCTGATAAAAGCGTGTCTTCTTTTCGAAGCCCAGAAGGCGAATGGCCTCGAGCAAGCGCAACGCGCCAAGACCGTCGGCATTGGCCGTATATTCGGGCTCTTCAAAACTGACCGCTACGTGGCTTTGCGCGGCGAGGTTATAAATTTCATCGGGCTGTACTGCGCCAACGATCCGAACGAGGTTCGTTGAATCGGTGAGGTCGCCATAATGGAGATGAAAGTTCGGATGATCGTAAAGATGGTCGATGCGAGCCGTATTGAAGAGGCTGCTACGGCGTTTGATCCCGTGAACTTCATACCCTTTTTCAAGCAGAAGCTCAGATAGATAGGCCCCGTCCTGTCCGGTAACGCCCGTAATGATGGCCTTTTTCATCGTTTATCCTTTGTAAAACTGTTCATCCAGGGAAAAAGGGAGATGCGCGATAAGCGGCGGCGATGCCGTCCTCAAGCTCGGTTTTCGCGCGCCAACCAAGCGCGGCAAGCTTGCTGTTGTCCATGAGCTTGCGCGGAGTGCCATCCGGTTTTGACGTATCAAAGTGCAGATCGCCCGCAAACCCGACAACCTCGCAGACAAGGCGAGCAAGGTCGGCGATCGAAATGTCGTCACCCTTGCTGATGTTGACCAGATGACCAGGATAGCCCTGCTCCATCAGGAAGACGCACCCATCTGCAAGATCATCGGCATACATGAATTCGCGGCGGGGCGTGCCGGTCCCCCAAACCACGATCTTGTCGGCACCCGACATCTTGGCTTCATGGGCCTTGCGGATCAGCGCCGCCATCACGTGACTATGCTCGGGATGATAATTGTCCCCGATGCCATAAGTATTTGTCGGCATAGCACTGATATAGCGACGACCATATTGCAAGTTGTAGTTTTCGCACATTTTTACGCCAGCGATTTTGGCAATTGCATAGGGCTCATTCGTGTATTCGAGCGCCGAGGTTAAGAGATAGTCTTCCTTTATCGGTTGGGGGCAGTCGCGCGGATAAATGCAGCTCGATCCAAGGAAGAGCAGGTCCTCGACGCCCGCAAGATGCGCGCCATGAATTACGTTGGCTTCGATCATCAGATTGTCGTAAAGGAACTCGGCCCGTAACGTATTATTTGCGACAATGCCTCCCACCTTCGCTGCGGCCACGAATACGTACCGTGGCTTCTCTGCAGCGAGCATTTCATGCACAGCATCCGATCGCCTGAGATCCAGTTCAGACGAGGAGTAAGTGACAATGTTCGTATAGCCGCCGTCGCGCAGTCGTCGGCCGATGGCCTGGCCGACCATGCCGTTGTGCCCGGCCAGATAGATTTTGTCAGATTTGGAAACTCGAGACATTGCTGCTTCCTGTGGTGACGCTGTCGATGGACGACAGCCGTGCGGCGGTCGGGAATCGGCGGCGCCAATCGATCGGACTGATCGAATGAATGGCCCGGCCGAACGCCTTGTAAAGTAATTTGACGGCGACGGCGACGGGCGGAACGAAGGGCCCATAATGGCGGCGATAGGCAGAATAAACCGAGCGGTTATTCTTGAGAATTTTCTGCGTGGAGCTGTTCGAAAACCCACCCTCGCCCATCAGCGTGCCGATCCGTTCGCTGTAGGAAATCGACGGGTTCCTGCGCCAAATGCGCAGGAAATAATCGATGTCCGCTGCCGTATCCAGAATGTCGAACCGCTCCGACTGGAGGAGTTCGGTGCGTCCGAACGTGCCGTAATGTGGATTATGGAGCCCCAGCCGCATCATGCCGCGCGCAGAAGGCGAACTGTGGGTGATGCGCCGCACATGCCGGTCGTCGATGAAGGCGACTGAGTGGATGAACAGATCGGCTTTGCCGAGCGCAGCGAGTACCTCGCTAGCCATGACTTCGCCCGTGAAAAGATCGTCGCTGCCCAGCCAGCCCATATAGGGAGTTGCGATACGGTCGAGGCCCTTGTTCAGACCGTCAAAAATGCCTTTGTCGCGTTCGCTCAACAAAGCGTCGCCGGGGATCAGGGCCGCGCGGATCGCCTCCACAAGATCGGGGGGCGATCCTCCATCGATCACCAACACGCGGACAGCGTCCACGTCATCGAAATGACGGACGCTGCGAATTGTCGCGAGAATCCTGGGGTCGCGAAAACTGGGGATCAGAATGGTGAGCGATGGCGTCACAGCGACGTATCCGATCGATTATGCGCGATCGTTTCTCGACCGATGTTCGATCACGAAATCGATGAGTTCATGCAACCCGTCGCGGAAAGGCACGGTCACTTGCCAGCCAAGAAGGTCGCGCGCCACGGTCGTGTCAGCAAAGCGGCCAATGTCGCCGGTCGGCTTGGTCGTGTCATAATTGATCTGGTCGACCTGTACGCCGGGGTGTTCGAGGATCAGTTCGGCCACCGTTCGAATGGTGGTGCAATGATCCGGTCCAAGCATGATATTCGCTTTTTTCTCCGTCAAGCCGATCGACTTCCTTACGCCTTCGACGACATCGCGAACGTGCAGGAATGCGCGTCCCTGCATCCCATCGCCCCACACGTCGATGGTGCCGTTACGCGAGGTGAGCGCCTTGTAGATGAGCGACGGGATCACCTGTGATGTAGGTTGGTCGTACACGCAGGGCCAGCCATAAACATTGTGCAAATCGAGTACCGTGAGCTGCGTGGGCGCGTCTTGCAGCGCCAGCGAAAATTCGATTTCGCCGATGAGCTTGCTCCAGCCATAGCCCGATTCCGGATCCGCCGGAAATTTCAAGGATTCGCGCAATTGGGAATCCTCCACGGATCTTTGCAATCCTTGCGGGTAGGAACAGGCTGTACCGAGGTAAATCAGCTGGCGCGGTCGATACTCCCGCACCAGCCTGGCGATCTGCGTATTGATCAGGACATTCTTCTGAAAGATAGCCCATTCGTTTGAAAACACATAACCAATTCCGGCAACGATATCGGCCGTGTGTACGATCACCGCGTTCGGATCCATATCGACATACCAGTCGCGGTCCGCGGCGATGTCGGCATGGCGAAAGTCGAATTGAGGATGCTCCAGAAAAGCAGCCATGTTGGCCGTGGACCCGCGCCACAGATTATCCACGCCAACCACGTCGTACCCGTCTGCGAGTAGGGCTGCGCAAAGGTTCGATCCGATCATGCCCGCCGAACCGGTGACATAAATCTTGCTAATCTCTTTGGTCATGACTGGAGGGAGATCCTGGTTTGGTTATGAGAAAAGAAGAAGTTGTTGATGTATTTGTCTTTATCCGCGGCTGGACCATGCAGCCTTCGTTCCAGATCTTCCGGACGTTGATTCTCTTCTATTGACCGGCCGTCATGGGGAACAAATTTCCCGCCCTTCATGACCGACGCCGAATAGCCCAGGTCGAACATGAACTCGAATACCTGATAATATTCGGGATTATGGCGCTGTTCGATCTCGATCATCACCATAGGGTGGTGCTTTTCGATTATTCGTCGCGCGCCGACGAGGGCATTAAACTCATATCCTTCGACATCAATCTTGATAAAATCGATCTGGCGGTCCTCTCCAATATTGCTCGCACAATAATCGTCAAGCGCGATCTGCGGAACATCTTCCCACAGCGCGCCTTCTTGACGAGCAATGGGATTATCCGCGCTTACGCTGGCGTAATAGCGATCATTGGAATCGGCGCCCGGCGTATAGAGCCTGACCGTCGAAGCTGTTTCGCCGACAGCGGCGCGCACGACGCGAACATTGGAAAAGCGCGTGGCCACGCGGAGCGCGCGATTATGGTCACGCCCCGGTTCAAAAGCATGAACTTCGCGAGCGGCATGCTTGAGTATCCAGCAGAAGGATCCCATGGCCGCGCCCACGTCGAGCACAACGTCCATCGAGCGCGCCGGCAAGGCGTGGAGAACGCGCATCTCGGGTTCGTGATAGAAGAGACGCGGCGACACCCAGCGCAGCATCGTGCGGCGGAATACCGCCTCGCTGGCCGGGAAGCGCGCGAAAAATGACTTGGCGGACGACTTGATGAGCTTTTTCACGACGCCGCGTCGCCTTTTACCAAGGATGCCGGGGAGGGGGATCCGGATTGCCGATCGAGCGCACCGGGCGCGTCCTGGAAAATTTTCTCCAAGGCGTGTCCTACGTTGGTCAGCCCAAATTCCGAGCGATTAATCTCTGCCAAGCGCTGCTGGCGGGTAGCGCGCATTCTTTTTCTCCATTCGTGCGACGCAAGTTTGTCGCGGATTTCCGACGCCGATGAGCAAATCGTAACCGCATCCTCGCCAAAGGCGGCCCGCATGGCTCTGAAACATTTGCGATCATAAGCAACGAGATGAAGCCCCGCTGCAAGGGCATCGGTGGCCGCGGCCGACAGCGTGTAATCGTAACCGCTGGTGTTCGGCATGATCGCTACGTCGCAACCGGCAAGCGTCTCCATAAAAGCGGCGGTGTCACCCAATGGCCGGGTTTCACCCGTTCGGATATTCTTGTAAATGCCGCCACCGATCTGCAGGAAGTCGACGTCGGGCAGCTCTTTTGCCAGCATCTCGAACGTATCAAAACCCTTACCCGCCGTGTTGAATCCCACAAAGCAGCTACGCAGGGGCGCATCAGGGGCGATGCGCTGACCTTCCGGCGCGCTGGCAATCATCGGCATGGGCAGGACGAACAGTTGATCGTCGCGGACGGAGTCCGGGTAATATTGGCGAACTCCCTCAGCAATCCAGGATCCCAACACGGCGATCTTGATGGGCGAGCGGCGCCCGCGCATCCGATGCCACACCAGATTCGCGTGGCCATAGCTGCCGAGGCGTGGCCGGGGAGTGGTGACGGCCGCTTCGACTTCATTGTGCTGAAGAACGACGACGTTGCGCCGAGGAAGTATACGAAGCAAATATTCGAGGAGAACGAGTGCCGTCGGAAATATCGTCGCGACGATGAGCGTGTCTTTCTTGCCCATCGACAATATGATCCTGAGCGTTGTCCATGCTTCCAACAGGGTTTTGCGAACCAGCCAGCGCTTATCGGGATCGATAACCGGGATCGTCCGGAAATCGGCCAGCGTCCGCGCTTCACTGCTCAGGCAATCGATGAAGCTGTGATGGGCAAAAACGAGCGGCTTGCCGAATTTGGACCGCGCCCCCACCTGCTGCCAGGCTTTCAGGAATCCGTCCGTGACGGTTGAATGATAGTGCCGTACCTTGCTCACCTCAGCAATAATCAGGCGCGACATATACCGTTGTTCCAGAAGTAAAGTTGACCGAGCGGACGGGAAGGGGGCAAGTGGACGAAGCCGCCTAGCATCGACCAATGCCGATTGCAACGTAAGGTCGGCTGGTTCCTTGTGAAGTACCCCATAACCTGTATGTCGACCTGATCGCCGTAGAATTTCCGGATGTTCCGGTGTGTTATCGGGGAGTTCCAAGGACAACGATGCGACGGTGAGGCTTTGGCAGATGGTGAAAAATGGGAGTGCGTGCTTGGCTGCCGTTCGATGAGCGGTGCAGTTGAACGGACAAAATAAGCCCCTGCGATGACGGGCAAGATAACGAATGGGAAGGTTAAATGCTTCTTGGATTCGACAATAGTTTCCACGATTCCATGGAAGGCTTTTACGCGCCTGCCGAAGCCATCAGGCCCGGCGCGCCGAAGCTGCTCCTTTTCAATCATGTGCTTGCCGAACGCTTGGGTGTCGAGGTCGCGGGTTCGACGGACGACGAGCTTGCGCGCGCCTTCTCGGGCGGGGCGATTCCCGAAGGCGCCAATCCCATCGCGCTCGCCTATGCCGGGCATCAGTTCGGCCATTTTTCGCCGCAGCTCGGTGACGGGCGGGCGCTGCTGTTGGGAGAGATCGTCGCGCCCGACGGCGCGCGTTTCGATATTCAGCTCAAAGGATCGGGGCCGACCCCCTTTTCGCGCAATGGGGACGGCAAGGCGGCAATCGGACCGGTACTGCGTGAATTTCTGGTGTCCGAAGCGATGGCGGCGATGGATGTGCCGACGACGCGCGCGCTTGCCGCGGTCGCGACGGGCGACCGGGTTCAGCGCGAGCGCGCGCATCCGGGGGCGGTGCTCACGCGCGTGGCGAGCAGTCATATCCGCGTCGGCACCTTCCAGTTCTTTGCCGCGCATTATGGCGCGGATCATGTCGTCCGGCTGTCCGATTACAGCGTCGCGCGGCATTTTCCCGATCTGGTCGACACCGCCAATCCGCACCTTGCGCTGCTCGACCGGGTGATCGACCTGCAATGCGACCTTATCGCGCGCTGGCTGGGAGTGGGCTTCATTCACGGGGTGATGAATACCGACAATGTGGCGATCAGCGGCGAGACGATCGATTATGGTCCCTGTGCCTTCATGGACCGTTTTGCGGTGAACACGGTGTTCAGTTCGATCGACACCGGCGGCCGCTATGCCTATGGCCGCCAGCCGCAGATCATGCACTGGAATATGGCGCGGTTCGCCGAGGCGCTGCTGCCCGCGATCCACCGCGTCGCGCCCGCCGACGTCGATGCTGCGAAAGCGCTCGTCGATGCGATTCCGGCGAAGTTCCGGCGCCGGTGGCAGGCGCATGTGCGGCAGAAGCTGGGTCTGGCGCAAACCGCAGGCGACGATGCCGAACTGATCGACACGCTGTTCGACGAGCTGGAAAAACACAGCGTCGATTTCACCTCCTTCTTTCGCGCGCTGGCGATGCTGCTGCGCGGCGAAGGGGCGGCGATGCAGGCGTTGCTGCCGGTGCCCGACGCGATGGCGCCCTGGATTTCGGGGTGGTGGCAGCGAATCGAAGAGGGCGCGCGAAACCCCATCGAACTTGCCGAGGCGATGGACGGGGTGAATCCGCTCTATATCCCACGCAATCATCTAGTCGAGGCGGCGCTCGAAGCTGCCGAAGCGGGCGACCTTGCGCCTTGGCGCGAGCTGCTCGACGTCGTGCGCGACCCGTTTGTGGTGCGAGCGGGGCTTGAACGCTTCGCCGAACCCGGCCCGGTCGATGCTGCGCCCTACATGACCTTTTGTGGCACATGACGCATTGAGCGGCCGCCGCGCTGCGGCTACGGACGGCTCGGCCAGTTTCGGCGCGCGCAGAAGGATAAGCCATTGACTTCAGAACAGGAGAGGCCCGTGAAAATCGCCGTTGTCGGCACGGGCTATGTCGGCATCTCGAACGCGATTCTGCTCGCACAGCGTAACAAGGTCGTCGCGCTCGACATCGACGCACGCAAGGTCGATCTCCTCAATGCGCGGCGATCGCCGATCGTCGATGCCGAGATCGAGGAATATCTGGCGAACAAGCTGCTGAACCTCACTGCGACCACCGACAAGCAGACGGCCTATGCCGGTGCCGACTTTGTCGTCGTCGCGACGCCGACCGACTATGATCCCGACACCAATTATTTCAACACGGGAAGCGTCGAATGCGTGATCGCCGACGCGCTGGAGTTGGCGCCAGGGGCACTGATCGTCGTCAAATCGACCGTCCCGGTGGGTTTCACCGAACGGATGCGCGCCGAACATGGCAGCGATGCCATCGTCTTTTCGCCCGAGTTTCTGCGGGAGGGGCGCGCGCTGCACGACAATCTTTATCCGTCGCGGATCATCGTCGGCAATACGCATCCCCGCGCCGCCGATTTCGCGCGGCTGCTGCTCGAAGGGTCGCTGAAGCCCGACGCCGCCATCCTGCAAACGGGCAATACCGAGGCGGAGGCGATCAAGCTGTTCGCGAACACCTATCTTGCGATGCGCGTCGCCTTCTTCAACGAGCTCGACACCTATGCCGCCGCGCACGGCGTCGATTCGCGGCAGGTGATCGAGGGCGTATGCCTCGACCCCAGGATCGGCAGCTTCTACAATAATCCGTCCTTTGGCTATGGCGGCTATTGCCTTCCCAAAGACACCAAACAGATGCTCGCCAACTATAAGGATGTGCCGCAGAATCTGATCCAGGCGATCGTTGCGTCGAACACGACGCGCAAGGATTTCGTCGCGTCGGAGGTGATCAAGCGCAATCCGCGCGTCGTCGGGATTCACCGCCTCGCGATGAAGGCGGGATCGGACAATTTCCGCGCGAGCAGCATATTGGGCGTCATGAAGCGGGTGAAGGCCAAGGGGATCGAGGTGATCGTCTATGAACCGCTGATCGAGGAAGAGCGTCTGTTCAACTCGCGCGTGATCCGCGACCTCGATGCCTTCAAGGCTGAGGCCGACATCATCATCGCGAACCGCATCACCGACGAGCTCGCCGATGTTGCGGACAAGGTTTACAGCCGCGACCTCTTCGGCGCCGACAGCTGAGCTGACGGGGCGCCTGTAACCCGCCGTACCGCGGGGGAACCGTCCCCATATCGGCGCGTTGGCTTTGGCAAAGGGGAGAATCGGGTTGCGCAGCCAAAACTGTGGGGCCACAAGCGTCTATCGGTGGCCAGCAGATGCAAAAATCTGAAATATCCTGCGACTTGTCCAACGCCCGGTCGGCGCGGATGCGTTGGTTGCTGGTCGGCGCCGCTGCCTGCCCCGCGCTGATCGCGGCGCAGCCTGCGGTGGGTCAGCAACCGGAGGCCGCGGCGGCGCAAACCGCCCCCGAAACCGCCCCCGACGATCCAATCGCCGTTCCATCGCCGCCGCCGCCCGAAGCCGTACTGCCCGCGGTCGAACCGATCATCGATGACGAGGAGTTTGACAAGGCGATCCCGAAGATCGCCGCCGAGGACGATCCCGAACTCGACCGTCCGCTCGAATCGATTGCCGAGTTCGAACGCCGACAGGCGGCGGAGGCTGCGCGCGGCGCCGCAGAAGACGAGGATGCGGCGGAAAGCGCCGACGGTTCGGGCGCTCCTTCGATCGGCGGCGTTCCCGTCCCCGCGCTCGCCGATGGCGATGCCGTCGAAGCGATCGGCGACGCGCCCATTAGCGACAGCGAACTCGCCGCGCCCCTGCCGCCGCTCGACAGCTTCGACGTCGAGCCGGTTGAATTCGCGGAAGCGGCCGAAGAAGAGGATCATCGCGAGCTCGCCTATCAGGTCCAGGTCAATGGGCTCGACGCCGCCGACGACAGCACCGATGTCGATCTGGCCGATTTGTTCGGCGATTTGTCGGCGCTCTATGACGGCGATGGCAAGGCGGACAATGCGGCGATGATCCGTGCGCGCCTGGCCGCGGACGGTGAACTGATGCAGCGCATCCTTGCGTCCGAGGGTTATTATGACGCGGTCGTCGATACGCGCATCGATCGCGGCGCGCGCGAAGAAGGGCAGGGGCGCCGCAGCCGCTCGATCACCGCGATCATCGACGTCACGCCGGGGCAGCGATACACGCTCGCCGACATCATCGTCGACGCCGACCCGACGATTCCGCCTGGCCTGATCGCCGAAAATTTCCCGCTGAGCGAGGGCGAGCCGATCGTCGCGCAGCGGATTCAGGGGGCGGAGGTCGCGCTGGCCCTCAAGCTTCCCGAAGCGGGCTATCCCTTCGCCGAAGTGGGACAGCGCGACATTTTGCTCGACGGTGCGACCGGCGAGGGGGTTTACACCCTGCCGGTGATCATCGGGAAACGCTCGCGCTTCGGGGGGATCGAGACGACGGGCGATCTGGTCTTCGATGCCGATCATGTCGCGGTGCTGGCGCGCTTCAAGCGCGGCGACCTTTACGACAGCCGCAAGGTCGATGATCTGAGGCAGGCGCTCGTCGCCACCGGACTGTTCGCGACCGTCGCCGCCGAGCCGCAGCCGACGGGCGAAAGCGCGGGCGACGACACCGAATATGTGACGATGCTGGTGACGCAGCAGGCGGGGCCGCCGCGCACCATCGCCGCGAGTGCGGGCTATGGCACGGGCGAGGGGTTGCGGGTCGAGGGCAGCTGGACGCACCGCAACATGTTCCCGCCTGAAGGCGCACTCACCTTTCGCGGCGTGATCGGCACGCAGGAACAGGGGATCGGCGCGACGCTCCGCCGGTCGAACGCCGGACGCCGCGACCGGACGTTCGAACTCGTCGCCGAAGCGACGCGCAGCAACTATGACGCTTTCGAGGCGCTGACCGGCCGTGTCGGCGCGCGCGTCAGCTATGATTCGACGCCGATCTGGCAAAAGAAATTCACCTATGCCTATGGCGTCGAGCTGATCGCGACGCGCGAGGATGATTATGATTTTGCGAGCGGCGGCCGGTCGTTCGATTTTTATACCATCCTGGGTTTGACCGGACAGGTCGGCATGGATCGCACCGACAGCCTGCTCGATCCCACCAAGGGTTTTCGCATCACATCGCTGATCCAGCCCGAAGGATCGCTGGCGGGCCGTTTCTCCCCCTATGCGCGGCTGCGTACCGACATCAGCGGCTATTATCCGGTGACGGACAATATCGTCCTCGCCGGGCGGCTTCGCCTCGGATTGATCCTGGGGGCGGCGCGCGAACGGCTGGCCCCGTCGCGGCGCTTCTATGCTGGCGGCGGCGGGTCGGTGCGCGGCTTCGGTTATCAGGAACTGGGGCCCAAAGACCCCAATAATGATCCGATCGGCGGGCGTAGCGTGAACGAGATGGCTCTCGAGGCGCGCTACCGGTTCGGCAATTTCGGCGTCGTGGGCTTTGTCGATGCAGGGCAAGTCTATCGCAGGTCGGCCCCGACCTTTCAGGATCTGCGCTTCGGCGCGGGCATCGGCGCGCGATATTATACCAATTTCGGCCCGATGCGTTTCGACATCGCCACCCCGATCGCGCGCAAGCCGGGCGAAGCGCGCGTCAGCGTCTATGTCTCGATCGGGCAGGCCTTCTGATGGCGGATGACGTGCCAGCGGCCGATACGGCGCCCCCCGCGGCGGCGCGGACCTGGCCGCGCGCGATCCTGCGCGGTGCGGGCTATGCGCTGCTCGGCCTCGTCCTTTTCTTCGCGTTCTTCCTGGTCGGGCTGAACAGCGACGCCGGGCGGCGCTTCGTCGTCACCCAGGTGGAAAAATATCAGTTCGAAAACGGGATGAAGATCGGCATCGGCCGGCTCGATGGATCGCTTTACGGGCGGATGGTCGTTCGCGATTTCACGCTGTCCGATCCCGAAGGCGTGTTCCTGCGTTCGCCCGAACTGCGCATCGACTGGCGCCCCATCCGCTATCTGGCGAACCATATCGACATTCGTTCGGCGACCGCCGAAACGCTGGTGATGGAACGGCTACCGGCGTTCAAGCCTGTACCCGATACGGGCGACCCGCTGCTCCCCGATCTGGATATCGACGTCGGGCGTCTGCGCGTCGATCGCTTCGTCTTCGAGCCCGCGGTGGCGGGTGAGCGACAGGTCACGACGGTCGACGGGCGCGTTGCGATCGCCGATCGGCGCGCGCAAATCACTGCCAGCGCCGCAACCATCGGCGGGGGCGGCAAGGGCGACAGGCTGAAGCTGCTCCTCGACGCCGTTCCCGAAGCGAACCGGCTGGCAATGACGCTTGACCTCACCGCGCCCGGGGGCGGCGTGCTCGCCGCGATGGGCGGCTTCGACGAGACGCTGACCGCAAAGCTCGATGGACGCGGCGACTGGAAGGCGTGGAACGGCAATCTGACCGCCAATCTGGGGACGGCGCCGCTTGCCCGCATCGCCCTGACGGCGCGCGACGGCGATTTTGCCGCGAGGGGCAATGCCCAGCCCTCACGCCTGCTCAGCGGTCCCGCGGCCGAGCTTTTGGCTCCTGAAACCGCCGTCGACGTGGAGGCGCGTCTTGCCGAGCGCAAGGCCGTGCTCGACGGACGCCTATCGTCGGGCGCGGCGGAGCTCGGCATCAGCGGCGGGGTCGACCTCGGCGCCAATCGCTACGAAGGGTTGGCGCTCGCAGTCAATATCCTTCGCCCCGCCGCCATCGCGCCGACGCTCCGCGCCAGCGGCCTTCGCGCGACCGCGACGCTCGATGGCGAATTTGCGCTGCCGACGGTCGAGTATCAGGCGAACGCCGCGAGCCTTGCGGTGAACGACATCGTCGTCGACCGGCTGAGCATCGCGGGCAAGGCGCGCGTCGATGCCGACCAGATACTCATCCCCGTCGCGGGCCGCGCGGCGCGCATCCGCGGGCTCGATACCGTTGCGGGCGGAACGCTGGCTGAGGTGCGGCTCGACGGCGACCTTGCCTATAGCGACGGCCGCATTCTCAGCGACAATCTGCGGCTTCGCTCGCCGCGGATCGACGCCAAGGCGATCGTGATCGCCGACCTCAATCGCGGTTTTTATACCGGCGCGATCGACGGGCGGGTCAATGATTATCGTATCGAAAGCGTCGGCATCTTCGACATCGACACCGACGCCGACCTCAAGACCGCGCCGCGCGGTGGCTTTGAAATCGCGGGGCGGGTGCGCGCGCGTTCGACGCGGCTGTTCAACTCCGGTGTGCGCGACTTTCTGGGCGGCAATGCCACCGCGGTCGGCGATGTTCGCTACGGCACCGACGGCGTCGTGCGCTTTTCCGGGGTGCGACTGACCGCGCCGCGGCTGCGCGTTACCGGCGGGCAGGGAAGTTATGCGCCCAGCGGCCAGATCCGCCTCACCGCGCGGGCGACCTCGACCGATTATGGCCCGCTCGGCGTCGAGCTCGCCGGGACGATCAGCGACCCGCGGGCCGTGGTCAGGGCCGAGCGGCCGGGACTCGGCATCGGCCTTGCCAATCTGGTCGGGCGCGTGACGGGCGCGCCGAACGGCTATCGCCTCGCCGCGACGGGCGATACCGATTATGGCCCGCTCGCCGCCGATGTCGTGCTGCTGACCGCCGCGGGGCCGTTGACGATCGATGTCGAGCGCGGCGACCTGTCGGGCATCGGTTTCCAAGGGCGGCTGGTGCAGAGCGCTGCGGGACCCTTCACCGGTCGGCTGGATGCTTCGGGACAAGGGCTTGGTGGCCTCGTGCGGCTCTCGGCCGCTGGTGAGCATCAGGCGGCGGCGATCAATGTCCGCGCGAACAATGTGGTGCTCCCCGGCCCGGCGGGCCTCGCGGTGGGCTCGGCCGTGGTTGACGCCGATGTGACGCTGTACGACACGCCGCACATCGTCGCCGACATCCAGATCGCCGATACGCAGATCCGCGACTATGACATCGCGGTCGCGCGGGTGAAGGTCGATTATCGCGGCGGCAGCGGCAAGGCGCAGGCGCTGGTCGAGGGGGTGAGCGGCGTTCCCTTCCGCATCGCCGCCAACGCCGATTTAAAGCCCGACCTGTGGCGCGCATCGGTTCAGGGGCGCGCGACCGGCATCAATTTCCGTACAACCTCGCCCGCGCGGATCGTTCCCGGCCCCGACGGCTATGAGCTGTTGCCGACGACCATCGACCTCGGCCGCCGCAGCAGCGCGCGCGTCGCCGGGCGCTTCGGCGACGGCATCATGCTCCAGTCGCGGCTTGACCGCGTCAATATGGCGATCCTCAACGCGGTCTATCCCGACATGGGGCTCGGCGGCCGCGCGAGCGGCAGTCTCGATTTCGAACAGACCAGTGCGGACGCCTTCCCGCGCGCCGACGCGCGGCTAACGATCGCCGATTTCACGCGCACCACCGCAGCTTCGGTGAGCCAGCCGGTCGATGTCAACTTCGCGGGCAAATTGCTCGCCGATGGGGGTGAGGCGCGCGCGGTCATGCGCAAAAGAGGCACGGTGATCGGCCGCATTCAGGCATCGCTGCGTCCGCTGGGGCCCGGCGCCGGCGCGTGGACCGAACGGCTGCGCGCGGCGCCGCTCGGCGGCGGTATCCGCTATAACGGGCCGGCCGATACGCTCTATTCCTTCTTTGGCCCGGCCGATCAGCATGTATCGGGCCCGGTCGCTCTCGCCGCCGATTTTGGCTGTCAGGTCGCCGATCCCTGCCTCGACGGCGTCGTGCGCGGGCGCGATATGGTTTATGAGAACCAGACCTATGGCACGCGGTTGACGGGAATGGCAGTGAACGGCCGCTTTACCGGCAACCGGCTGGAGATTGCCGATCTCACCGCCAAGGCGGGCGACGGCACGCTCGCGGCCAAGGGTTATCTCAGCCTGTCGCAGGCCGATGGCTATCCGATGGACATTGCCGCGACGCTCGACAATGCGCGGCTGGCGCGCAGCGAGAATATCGCGGCGCGCGCAACGGGCAATTTGCGGCTCGAAAAGGTGGCGGGACAGACCGCGCTGCTGTCGGGAGATCTACGCCTTCCCGAAACGCGTTATCGCATCGTGCGCGAAGGGGCGGCGCAGGTGCCGGTACTGTCGGGCGTGCGACGCAAACTACCCGCGGGCCGGACGCGGATCAGCGGCGACGGGCTCGCCGCGGTGGGCAGCAGCCTCGTCGATCGCATCCGCCTCGACATTCGCCTGCGGGCTTCGGACGAGATTTACGTTCGCGGTATGGGGCTCGAATCCGAATGGAAGGCCGACGTCACGCTGCGCGGCACGACCGAGGCGCCGCGCGTGACCGGCGAGATCGAGCTGGTACGCGGGACACTAGGCTTTGCCGGACGTTCGTTCGAGCTGGAGGAAGGGCGCGTGACCTTTCCGACCGGCGATGCCTTCGACCCCGCCATCCGCCTGATCGCCAGCGACACGATCGAGACGGTGACGGTGAACGTCAGCGTTACGGGGCGCGCCAGCAATCCCCAGGTCGCCTTTTCCAGCGTGCCGGGGCTGCCGCAGGACGAAATCGTCTCACGCATCCTGTTCGGCGATTCGATCACGACGCTGTCGCCGCTTCAGGCGGTGCAGCTGGCGTCGTCGCTGAACGCGCTCAGCAGCGGGGGCGGGGGGCTCAGTCCGCTCGGCGCGCTCCAGTCGGCGGCAGGGATCGACCGCCTTCGCGTGCTGGGCCCCGACGATACGATCGGCCGGGGCGCGGCGCTCGCGGCGGGGCAATATATCACCAAGGACATCTATCTCGAGGTGATCACCGATGCGCGCGGCTACACCGCGACACAGCTTGAAATCAGCCTGACGCCGGCGCTTTCGTTGCTCAGCCAGGCGGGCGGGTCGGGTCAGTCGAACCTGTCGATCCGGTACCGCAAGGATTATTGATGCGCGCCGCCCTCCTGCTCGTGCCGTTGCTGTTCCTTGCCGCGTGCAAGGACGAGCCCGATTTCGAGACCCGCTATGACAAGGCGGCGAAGGAGATCGAAGCGCGCGCCAAGGCGATGGATGCCGACATTGCCGAATCCGAAAAGGCGGCCGCCGCGGCTTCGGACTTGCCAGAAGCGCCGCCGCCGTCTAGTTCCGCCCCGTCATCTGGGGAGTAGCCAGCCGTCGCGTGCGACGGGCCGCCGCGTCAACATACTTGGCCGAGAGGTCATGGTGCGGTGGAAGCGGGACACCGCTTGGGCGAGACCAATGGCGTCGAGCTTCCGTCCGGGCCGGGCGGCGGGTTCGATGTCCGTTGGAATCATCCGCCGCCCGGCCCTGGAGTCATCATGGAAGCCCTGTTCACCTCGACCGCTATCGTCGCGCTCGCCGAAATCGGCGACAAGACGCAATTGCTCGCCATCCTGCTCGCGGCGCGCTTTGGCCGGCCGTTGCCGATCATCCTTGGCATATTGGCGGCGACGCTGGCGAACCACGCACTCGCGGCGCTGCTCGGCGCGCAGGCTGCGGCGTTCCTCGACAGTCCGCTCTTTCGCTATGCGATCGGTGCGTCGTTCATCGCCATGGCGGCCTGGACGCTGATCCCCGACAAATTGGAGGAAGAGGATGCGCCGCAGCCGTGTTTCGGCGCCTTTCTGACGACGCTTGTTGCCTTCTTCCTTGTCGAGATGGGCGACAAGACGCAGGTGGCAACGATTGCGCTTGGAGCCCAATATCAGGCGGTCGTCGCCGTTACCGCGGGGACAACGCTCGGCATGATGATCGCCAATGTACCCGCGATTTTCCTGGGCAATGCGCTGCTGAAGCGCGTCGATCTTGCCAAAATCCGCCTTGTCGCCGCAGCGCTGTTCCTTGCGATCGGCGTCTGGGTGCTGGCGCAGACGGCGGGGTGGCTGGGGTAACGCCCGGGCATCCAACTCCGTCATTGCGAGCGCAGCGAAGCA
>JBGTUD010000010.1:0-29479 GCA_041939405.1 Sphingopyxis sp.
CCGCATTGAACAATGTTTCCTTTCTGCAAGGCATTCTGCGCCAGCGACTTTGGCACCAAGGCACATCCCTGCCCCGCCACAGCCAACCGCAACGCCAAGCCATAAGAATCCGCCAGCAGCGCCGGCGTCTGAGGGTCACCCGTCTGGTTTAACGAGGTAGGCATCCCCTGCCCAGCATCCGCTGCCTGCGCATAGTATTCCCGCCACCCGCCGGAGGTGCCGACCGTTTCAATGCGGGGCAAAGTGGTCCAGCCGCACTCCGCCTCGTGCGACAAATCTGCCCCTTCAAGCTGCCCTACACTTTGCACAGCCCCATCACCAGCCATTGCCCCAGCCAGTAAGGTCGGGGAGGCAACTGCGATCAACGCCGCCCCCGCCAAGGGCACCGCGCCCTGCCCGACCTGCCGTTCCGAGCCAAAGCGAATCTCAACATCCGCGCGGGGCGTGGCAAAATCATCCGGCCAAATCGTTGATAAAAACCTAACAGAGCGGTCTTTTTCTTGCTGCATGAAGTCACTGAGATGCGGAATGATCAGCCAGTCAATCACACTGACCGAGGCCGCAACGGTTAACACCTGCGGCGCCTGCGCCAGTTCATACCGTTCCGTCGCCTGCCGCAGCACCTGCAGCGCCGCGATCAGACCGTCGCCGGTTGGCGCAAATCCGGGTGTCAGGATATGCCCGGATGCTTCCCCGCCCAGATTGATACCGGTCGCCTGCATGCGTTCCGCGACATACCGGTCCCCCACCTTGGTCCGCTCCAGCTTGATGTCGAGATCAGCGAGAAAGCGCTCAAGCCCCAGGTTGGACATCACTGTCGCCGCGATCGCCGGCTGAGCCAGCTCTCCATTCTGTGACCAGTGTCGCGCCAGCAGCCCCAGCATCTGATCGCCGTCGATGACCTTGCCCTTCTCGTCACACAGGATGACGCGATCTCCGTCCCCGTCGAGCGCAATGCCCAGGTCAGCGCGGAATTTCGTGACTTGTTCAGAAAGCTTGGCGGGCGCTGTCGAGCCACAATCCTGGTTGACGTTGAAGCCGTTCGGTTCGACGCCGATGGGTATGATGTCAGCACCCAGCTCCCACAAGACGGTAGGCGCCACCTTGTAGGCCGCCCCATTGGCACAATCGACAACGATCCGGAGACCGGACAGCCTCTTGTCTTTCGGGAAGGTGGATTTGACGATCTCGACGTAACGCGCCTGCGCGTCATCAATTCGCTTGGCCCGCCCCAGGTCCGATGGCGCTGCCAGGTTTTCGGACAGGTCCCGGTCCATGCGCGTCTCGATTTCGAGCTCTGTCGCATCGTCGAGCTTCTTGCCATCCGGCCCTTCGCCGATGTCGATGACGCCCGCATTCTCGCCGGGGCCGCAGATCACCCACGGCGCCTCGGTCGGCAGTTTCTTCAAATGGATACGCGAGCTTTTATAGCTGCAATGCTCCGACCACATGACCGAAAAAATGCCGAGTTCGACAAGGTTCGGCACGCGCCCGAGCGCGGCGAGAACGCGGTCATATTCTTCGGACGACAGGCCGTGTTCGGCGACGATTTCGGGGGTGATGGCGGGCGCTGGCTGAGTCATGGCGCGCCTTTAGCCGCACCGGCGCGAAACGAACAGACCCCATATCGCCTTTTCGGGCGATAGGGGTCTGCCGTCGGAGTGAGGTTCAGCGCGAGGCGAGCGTCGTCTTATCGGCCTTCAGCGGCTCGACAGCGCGGAGCGGAAAGCTCACCTGCTGCGATCCCACGGTGCCGCGGACGCGGTGCTCGCCGACACGCAGCGTGAACGGCTTGCCGGTGCGCTCCTCGACGCCGGTGATCAAGCGCGTGTCGCCGACCTGGGTGACGGTGTAGCTGTAGGTTGCGCCGTCGTGCTGGAAACGCTTGACCTCGGCGTCCTTGGCAACGGCTGCGGCAGGTGCCAGCGCGAGCAGGCCGAGCGCGGGAAGAATGATCTTTTTCATGGTGCAAGTCCTTGTTTCTGTAACAAAACTTGCCTTCGAGCCCCTCTCTTCTTGTGCAATGCAACATGGCTCGCGCACCCGCGCGGCGCAATTGCAAAAAGCGGAACCGCATTTGCGCGGACGGGAAGCGATAGGCGGGTGAGGTGCCGGGGCGAACGGATGAGCGGCTTCGCTCTCGGGAGTTGGCGCCTGTTTGCGAGACTGCGCGTTGCCACCTCCCCATCGCTTTGTGACAGGGAGGAGTTTTGGGACGGCACTCCACCCCCCGGGCCGCGGGCGAGGCGCAGACTGACCGCACTTGACCACGGGGGGGCGAAGGGGCCAAAGCAGGTGCATGACGGACACCCCCGACACCGCCGCCCCGGCGGACATCGCATCGCTGTCGTTCGAAGCCGCGATGGGCGAGCTGGAAACGATCGTCCGACGGCTCGAAAGCGGGGATGTCAGCCTTGAAGAATCGGTCAATCTCTATGAGCGCGGCCACGCGCTGCGCAGCCATTGCGAGGCACGGCTTGCCGCCGCGCAGGCGCGGATCGAGCAGGTCAGCCTGGCTGCCGACGGCCGGCCGGCGGGAACCACGAGCTTTGGCGAGGGCTGACGGGCGTGGCGTTGGTCGGAGGCGATATGGCGCGCGGTGCGGATTTGCTCCGCGCCACGCAGGCCGAAGTCGCCGACGGGATCGATGCCCTGTTCGGCAAATGGCTTGCCGTCCCGGCCGATCCGCGCGGGCCGCTTTATGAAGCGATGCGCTATGCCGCGATCGCGGGGGGCAAACGGCTACGCCCGCTGCTGGTTCGCGCCGCGGGTGATCTGTTCCATGTCGACCGGTCGCTGACGCTGCGCGTCGGCGCGGCGGTCGAAGCGATGCATGTCTATTCGCTGATCCACGACGATTTGCCGTGCATGGACGATGACGAGATGCGCCGCGGCAAGCCGACGACCCACAAGGCGTTCGGCGAAGCGACCGCCGTGCTGGCGGGCGATTCGCTCCACGCGCTCGCCTTTGAATGGCTGTGCGATCCGGCGACGAGCGCCGACCCTTTCGTCCGCGCCGAACTGTGCTGCGAACTCGCCCGCGCTGCCGGTCCCGCGGGCATGGCGGGCGGGCAGATGATGGACCTTGCCGCCGAAACCGCCGATTTCGACCTGCTCACGGTCACGCGGCTCCAGCAGCTCAAGACCGGCGCGCTGATCGCCTTTTCGGTCGAGGCGGGCGCGATACTGGCGCGCATCCCCGCCGAGGGACGGCGGCCGCTGCGCGGTTATGCGCGCGACATCGGGCTCGCCTTTCAGATCGCCGACGACATCATGGATGTCGAAGGGGACGAGGCGCTGGCGGGCAAGGCGCTGCACAAGGACGACGCCGCAGGCAAGGCGACGTTCGTGACCCTGATGGGGATCGAACGCGCGCGCGAACAGGCGACGCTGCTCGTCGAACAGGCGATCGCCCATCTGGGCAGCTTTGGCGACGAGGCCGCGCTGCTGCGCGCGATCGCGCGCTATGTCGTGGAAAGGGACCGATAATGCGGGTGGGGGTTTATCCGGGGACGTTCGATCCGATCACGCTCGGCCATCTGGACAGCATCCGGCGTGGGGCGAAGCTGGTCGCTCGTCTGGACATCGGGGTGACGACGAACATCACCAAATCGCCGATGTTCGACGATGACGAACGCATCGCGATGGTGAAGCGCGAGGTCGGGGCCATCGAGGGCGATATTCAGGTCGTCGGGTTCAACTCGCTGCTGATGGATTTTGCCGAACGCGAAGGCGCCACGGTCATCGTTCGCGGGCTGCGCGCCGTCGCCGACTTCGAATATGAATATCAGATGGCGGGGATGAATCAGCAATTGAACGACCGCATCGAAACGGTGTTCCTGATGGCCGATGTCGGCTTGCAACCGATCGCGTCGCGGCTGGTCAAGGAAATCGCGATCTTTGGCGGGGCGATCCACAAATTTGTGACGCCGGCGGTGCGCGAGGCGGTCGTCGCGCGCATCGCCGAGCGCGGCCTTCGTCAAGGCGAGGCGTGACGCCATCCATTGAGCGTTCAGCTTTTTCCCGCTAGTGGCGCCCGACGGGGCGCAATTCCGGAATGTTATACAGAGGCCGATCCAGCATGAAATCTTCCTTCCGCCCCTTGGTTTTGACGGCGATGGCGCTTGGTCTCGCGACGGCGGCTGTGGCGCAGGAAGTGCCACCCGCGCCATCACCCAACCCCGATGCGAGCGAGCCGGCGCCGCCGGCCGAAACACCGGCGCCCGCACCCGTTGAAACGCCGCCGGCTCCCGCGGCGGCGGCAAGCGAAGCACCGACTGCCGCCGAAACGCCGGCCACCCCGGCGATGTCGCCCGACCAATATTTGAACCAGCCCGAATATATGCTCAATCTCGACCTTTCGACGGGCGGCCGGGTGGTGATCCAGCTCTATCCGAATGTCGCACCGAACCATGTCGCGCGCGTGAAACAGCTGGCGCGGGCGGGTTTTTACGACGGGGTCAAGTTCCACCGCGTGATCGAAGGCTTCATGGCGCAGACCGGCGATCCGACCGCCACGGGGCAGGGCGGGTCGGAGCTGCCCGATCTCAAGGCCGAATTCAACGCGGTGCCGCACCTGCGCGGGACCGTGTCGATGGCGCGCGCGCAGAGCGAGGATAGCGCGAACAGTCAGTTCTTCATCATGTTCCAGCCGCGTTTTTCGCTCGACCGCCGTTACACGGCGTTCGGCCGCGTGGTGTCGGGGATGCAATATGTCGACGCAATCCAGAAGGGCGAGCCGCCGGCCGTGATGTCGCGCATGGTGCAGGTGTCGGTCGCCGCCGACAACAAGCCGATGCCGCCCGCTTCGATGCTGACCGAAGCGCAGCCCGCCGCGCCCGCCGCCGAGATCGGCGTCGACGAGCTCAACGCGCCCATCGCGCAATAATCGGCGGGAAGGCGCGCGAACCTTTATGCGCGTAGACGCCTTCGACTTTGATCTGCCCAGCGAACGCATCGCGCTCCGCCCCGCGCGCCCGCGCGATGCGGCGCGAATGCTGGTTGTCGATGGCGGCGAGATCAGCGACGCCGGAGTGCGCGATCTGCCGCAATGGCTGCGTCCCGGCGACTGCCTGGTTTTCAACGACACGCGCGTGATCCCGGCACAGCTCGAAGGGCATCGCCGCGTTCGGGGCGAAGAGGGCGCGAATGGCGCGCCTGGGGCCAAAATCGGAGCGACGCTGCACAAGCGCATCGACCTGCGCCGCTGGCAGGCGTTCGTGCGTAACGCCAAGCGGCTGCGCGTCGGCGAAACCGTCGATTTCGGCGCAGGAGTCGAAGCGCTGGCCGAAGAGCGGCTCGCCGACGGCAGCTTCATCCTCGCCTTCGCAGGCGACGAGCCTGTCGAACTGCTCCTCGAACGCGCGGGCACGATGCCGCTCCCCCCCTATATCGCGGGCAAGCGCGGTGCCGACGAAGCCGACCGCGCCGATTATCAGACGATGTTCGCGCGCGAGGACGGCGCGGTCGCCGCGCCGACCGCGGCGCTGCACTTCACCCCCGGGCTGCTGGACGCGCTGGCGGCGGCGGGCATCGCGACCGAGACGCTGACGCTTCACGTCGGCGCGGGCACTTTCCTGCCGGTCAAGGCCGACGATACCGACGACCATGTCATGCACGCCGAATGGGGGCGCATCGAAGCCGAAACGGCGGCGCGCCTAAACGCCGTTCGCGCCGATGGTGGCCGCGTGATCGCGGTCGGCACGACCACCCTGCGTCTGCTCGAAAGTGCCGCCCGCGAAGATGGTGCCATCGCACCCTTCGCGGGCGACACGTCGATCTTCATCACCCCCGGCTATCGTTTCAAGGCGATCGACGGGCTGATGACGAATTTCCATCTGCCGCGCTCGACGCTCTTCATGCTCGTCAGCGCCTTGATGGGTTTAGAGACGATGCAGGCGGCCTATGCCCATGCGATCGACGCCGAATATCGTTTCTACAGCTATGGCGACGCCAGCCTGCTTTTGCCGCGTCACAGCGACCGTTCGGCGTAGATCGCGTCGCTCTGTCGGGGATCGCACGGCGTCGGGGTCGAGCCCTTTTCGGACCTTAAATTTCGATTGTGATCCGCACCCCGTCGACGCCGATGCCGGCGGCGCGCGCGATTTGCTGCTTGGCGCGGGCGACAAGCGTGCCGAGCGTTTCGGAACCGTCGAAACCCAGCAGTTCGGAAACCTCGACGCCCAGCGCATCCGACAGCGCTTCCATGCGGCCCGCCTTGGGTCGCGCCTTGTCGAGCTCCCAGGCGGAGATCGAAGGTTCGCTGACGCCGAGCTGGGTTGCCAGTTGACCTTGCGTCAATTCGCGCGCGACGCGCAGCCGCTGAAGACGTTGGCCGAAGGTCTCGATCGACGCCGGGGCGCCGGCTTCGACCGGCTGGCCTTCCGGTTCGACGACGACGCTGCGCAGCTGCGCCGCGCTCAGCGTGGCGGGCGAGATCGGCATTTCGAACTGGCAGCCGGCAAGCCGCTCGCTCGTCCAGATAATTTTTGCGGCGGTTTTCCCGCTATGCGGCAGATTGACCTCGATCACCTCGCCGATGTCGAACGCCGCCTCGCTTTCGACGAGCATCCCCGTCGCCGATAGATTGTGGACCAGCGTTTCGATTTCGGTGCCGGTCGCCTTTGACCCGTGGAGCGGCAGCCGCAGCTGGCGCCGCGACGCGCGGCCCTTGCCGGCGGCGCGCGGAGTGTCGTTGAGATAAACGGTCATCGCCATGCGCGCTCCCATCGCGACCACAGCCTTAACATTCTGTTCCAGGACATGATTAACGCGGTACGGCGATCCGAGCCGGCAACCCCGCGAGCCTTGTCGCCGCCGGTAAAGCCGATCAGTTCGAAACTTAATTCCTTCGCTCGTCGCATTTCGGGACAAACACTTAGATATTTACTCTCTGGCAAGGGATTGCGGGCATAGCGGCCGCAGTGGGGAACCGGGCAAAGAGTTGAATTTGATGGACATGCCATCGCGGATCGAATTCGTCGAACCAGCCGAGCATAGCGCCGAAGAGGGTCAGCGCGGCTTTTTCGGCCTGATCGGCACGCGCAGGCGCAAGCCCGGGACCGATGCGGCGGCGGAGCTGCAAACGCGCGAGGCGTTGCTCCTCCTTCGAAATTATGAAGAAAGCGGCCGCGGCTGGTTCTGGTCGACCGACACCGAGGGGCGGATCACCTATATCACCGATGCGGTGGCGCAGATGATGGGGCGTTCGGCGGCATCGCTGATCGGTACGCCTTTTGTCGAACTGTTCCTGCCCGCAGACAGCCATGGCGAACGCCAGCGCACCCTGCCCTTTCTGATGACACGCCAGTCGAAGTTCGACGACCTGCCATTGCGCGGCGCCTTCGAGGGGGACAACCGGTGGTGGGCGGTATCGGGGCGGCCGCAGATCGATGCCGACGGTGACTTTGCGGGCTATCGCGGCAGCGGGATCGACATCACGGCACAGCGCCGGTCGGCGGAGGATGCGTCGCGCCTTGCCCTTTATGATTCGCTCACCGGCCTTGCCAACCGTTTCAACATCTCGAAAAAGCTCGACTCGACGCTCGCGGCCTTTTCCCAGCAGCAGCGGCCGTGCGCGATCATGCTGCTCGACCTCGACCGCTTCAAGCAGGTCAACGACACGCTGGGCCATCCTGCCGGCGATGCCCTGCTCAAGCAGGTTGCCGAACGATTGCTGAAGATCGTCGGCGACAAGGAAATGGTCAGCCGCCTCGGCGGCGACGAGTTTCAGATCATCCTTCCCGATATCGAGGATCGCGGGAAATTGGGCGACCTCGCGGCCGACATCATCGCCAGCCTGACGCAACCCTATTCGGTCGAGGGCAGCCGCTGCATCATCGGCGCGTCGGTCGGCGTGGCGATCGCGCCGTTCGACGGGCAATGCAGCGACGATCTGGTGCGCAATGCCGACCTCGCGCTCTATGCGGCCAAGGGGAACGGCCGCGGCCGCTTTGCCTTTTATTCGAGCGATCTGCACCAGGCGGCCGAGGACCGCCGTGTCCTCGAAGAAGATTTGCGCGATGCGCTGGCGCGCGGCGAGATTTCGATCGGTTATCAACCCGTGGTCAACGCGGGATCGAATGTCGTAACGGGGGTCGAGGCGCTTATCCGCTGGACCCACCGCGACCGGGGCAATATCTCGCCCGCGCTGTTCGTTCCGATCGCCGAGGAAACCAACCTCATCTGGCCGCTCGGCGAATGGGTGTTGCTGAAGGCGTGCGAGGATGCGGCGAGCTGGCCGGGCGAGATGCGCGTCGCCGTCAACGTGTCACCGATCCAGTTCGCGAATCCCGAACTGCCGAAAGTCGTCGCCAGGGCGCTCGCGGCGAGCGGGCTGTCGCCGGACCGGCTGGAGCTCGAGATTACCGAAAGCGTGTTCCTCGGCGATACGGCCGAAACCAACCGGATGTTCAAGGCGCTGAAGGACCTGGGCGTGCGGCTCGCGCTCGACGATTTCGGCACTGGCTATTCGTCGCTCGGCTATCTGCAGTCGGCGCCGTTCGACAAGATCAAGATCGACCAGAGCTTCGTGCGCGGCGCGACCGAAGCGGGGTCGCGCAACAGTGCGATCATCGCGGCGATCGTGGCGCTCGCGGAAGCGCTCGATATGGAAACGACCGCCGAAGGCATCGAATCGCTCGACCAACTGGCCCTCGTTCGCAAGCTCAACGTCAGCCATGTGCAGGGCTATATCTACAGCAAGCCCGTGCCGTCGGCCGAGGTCGTTCGCCATGGCGAGGCGGGATCGTGGACGATCAAGCCTTCGGGCCCCGCGCGCCAGCGCAACGACCGCTTTTCGATGTTCCGCAAGGTGACGGCGATCCACGACAATCATCGCTATGCCGTCGTCATTCGCAACCTGTCTGCGACCGGCGCCTTCATCGAGGGCATTCTGGACGTACCGATCGGCACCCGCTTCGTGATCGATTTCGGCGAAGGCCAGCTCGTTACGGCCACGGTGCGCCGGTCGACGAAGCACCAGCAGGGGATCGAATTCGAACAGACGATGGTGAGCGACGGCAATGGCGGGCTGTGTACCCGTCACCGGGTATCGCCCTATCTGATCGCAGCCGCGGCGCAGCCGACGAGTGCGCTCGCATTGCCGGCGTTCACGACCACAGAGGACTGGAAAGCTGCCTGACGCCGGAACCGCTCGGGCCGCGCTTCGTTCTGTCTTCGACCGACCAACGGACGGAGACGATAATGACCGAAACCAGAATTTTTGCGCGGCTGAAGGCCGACCATGACCGCCACCGCGAGCTGCTCGATCGTATCGACGCGACGCAGGGCGACAGCGAGGAACGCCGCACGCTGTTCGAGGCGTTTCGCGTCGAGGTGACGGCGCACGCCGCTTCGGAGGAAATGTCGCTTTATGCGACGATGCTCGCCGATCCCGACCTTCGCGACGAGGCGCAGCACAGCGTCGCCGAACATAAGGAGATCGAGGATTTCCTGACCGAATTATATGAGATGGATTTTTCCTCGAGCGGTTGGTTGACGCGCTTTCGCACGATGAAGGATCGGTATCTCCACCATATCGACGAGGAGGAGGATGAGATGTTCCCCGCGGCGGCGAAGGATTTGTCCGAGGCACGCAAGAAGGAACTGATCAAGATCTTCGAGAAGGAAAAGCCCAAGGAAAAGGCAAAAGCGGCGGCCGAAGAGCCGTCGAGCGAAGACGCGCGGGATTAACCGCGGCGCTTATCGTCATCCCGGCGAAGGCCGGGATCTCACCAGAACTCCAAGTTGAGACGGCGAGATCCTGGCATTCGCCGGGATGACGTTCGGTGCAAGGTCGGACAATCTCGACTTTCCGTGGCTTCCCGGCCATAGGCGCGCGCCATGACGACACGATTCGCCTTTTCCATCGCCGCAACCGACGGCGCCGCGCGCACCGGAACGATCGTCATGCAGCGCGGCGAAATCCGTACGCCGGCTTTCATGCCCGTCGGGACCGCCGCGACGGTAAAGGCGATGCGCCCGGCCGAGGTTCGCGCGGCGGGCGCCGACGTCATCCTTGGCAACACCTATCATCTGATGCTGCGCCCGACCGCCGAACGCATGGCGCGGCTCGGCGGGCTGCACAATTTCATGGGTTGGGACCGGCCGATCCTGACCGACAGCGGCGGCTATCAGGTGATGAGCCTGTCGGCGCTTACCAAGCAGAGCGAAGAGGGGGTGGCCTTCAAAAGCCACCTCGACGGGTCGCGCCACATGCTGACCCCCGAACGCTCGATGGAAATTCAGCGGCTGCTGGGCAGCGACATCGTGATGGCCTTCGACGAATGCCCGCCCGCCGGGGTGGAAGCAAAGCGCGCCGAGGCGAGCATGGAGCGCTCGATGCGCTGGGCGGCGCGCAGCCGCGCGGGATTTGACGCGGGCGAGGAACATGCGGCGCGATCGGCGCTGTTCGGAATCCAGCAGGGTTCGCTCGACGAAAAGCTCCGCGCGCGTTCGGCGGCGGCGCTCGTCGACATCGGGTTCGACGGCTATGCGATCGGCGGCCTTGCAGTGGGCGAGGGGCAGGAGGCAATGTTCGGCGTGCTCGACTTCGCCCCCGGACAGCTTCCTGCCGACAAGCCGCGCTATCTGATGGGGGTCGGCAAACCCGACGATCTGGTCGGCGCGGTTGCGCGCGGTGTCGACATGTTCGATTGCGTGCTGCCGACGCGGTCGGGCCGCAACGGGCAGGCCTTTACGTGGGACGGACCGCTCAACATTCGCAATGCGAAATTCGCCGACGATCAGGAACCGCTCGACCCGGCGTGCCGCTGTCCGGTCTGCACGACCTGGTCGCGCGCCTATCTGCATCACCTCGTCCGCGCCGGCGAAATGCTCGGCGCCATGCTGATGACCCAGCACAATATCCATTTCTATCAGGATCTGATGCAGGCGATGCGCGACGCGATCGCGGACGGGCGATTCGCCGCCTTTCAGTCGGATTTTGCGGCGCGCTATCGCCGCGCCTGATCAGTCGAGCTTGCCGAGCAGGTCGAGCAGCGACTGCGGAATGGCTTCATCAACTGTTGATTCATACGCGCGGCGAAGTGCGCCATTGACGTCCGGCGCCTTGGCGGAAGGCTTTTTGTCGGCGCCTTTCCCCGATACATCGCCGCGGGGCGATCCGGTTTTAGGCGTCATTATAAGTGCATCCGCTGGACATGGGGCCTTTTGCTAGCCGCGCGAACCACAAAGAGCAATGGCGCGCTTGTTTCTTTCCCATGAAACCATTTTTAGGCTAAATCGTTCCCATAGGTCGAAATAAGCCGGATAGGGGGGCGGGGCGGCTCTGAATTTGTCCCGGTTTCGCACAATCCGTCCGGCGACGACAGGGCTTTTCAGGAGGTAATCTATGTCATTGGGTCAGTCGGTTGCGCCGCATCTTCCCTATCTGCGACGCTATGGCCGGTCCATTTCGGGAAGCCAGCAGCATGGCGACGCGCTTGTCGCGCAGATGCTCGAAACGCTGGTAGCGCACCCCGAGGCCGTCGATCCGGACGCCGACCTGCGCATCCAGCTGTATCGAATGGTACACGACAAATTCGGGCTGATGGCCGAAAAGGCCGCCCCCGATGGCGAAGCGACGCAAAGCGACATGGCGATCGCCGATGCCCGGCTGCGCCGCATTCCTTCGCTTGCGCGGCAGGCGCTGTTGCTGACCGCGGTGGAGGGCTTCAGCATCGAGGATGCGGGCCGCATCATCGGCCGCGATGCCGAGGCCGTGCGCGCGCTGATCCACGACGCAACCGACGAGATCGATCGGCAGACGCGCGCGCGCATCCTGATCATCGAGGACGAACCGATCATTGCGATGGATATCGAGATGATCGTTCGCGACCTGGGCCACGAGGTTGTCGCTGTCGCAACGACGCATACCGAGGCGGTCGAAGCGGCGCAGAAGCACAAGCCCGGCCTCGTGCTTGCCGACATCCAGCTCGCCGACAACAGCTCGGGGATCGAGGCGGTGCAGGAAATCCTGTCCGATGTGAAGCTGCCGGTCATCTTCATTACCGCCTTTCCCGAACGGCTGCTCACCGGCGATCGGCCGGAGCCTGCGTTTCTGCTGACCAAACCCTATCAGCCCGCGACCTTGCGCGCGGCGATCTCGCAGGTCCTGTTCTTCGACGAAAGCACGGTTCCGGCCTGATTGCGCGGAGAGGGGTTGATACCGCAGAAGGAGCGCGCGATAGCCACGCGCGATGACCGTATCCGATGCATCCGCGCGCCAGGGCGCGCTCGACCGGCTCTACGCCAACGCCCCGTTCCTTGCGCGGCTTGCGGAGATCAATCCGGGCGATGTCGCGTGTTTCCTGTCGGACGGCGCCGATGCCGCGCTTGCGGCGGTGGCGGCGCCTGCGGTCGGCGACGATGTCATGCACAGGCTTCGCCAATGGCGCGGGCGGATGGCCTTGCTGCTTGCGCTGGGCGACCTGTCGGGCGAGCATGATGTCGCCGCGACGACGCGGCTGCTGACCGATTTTGCCGACCGCGCGTGCGACGCCGCGCTCGCCGCCGCCTTTGCAGAGCGCGTGCCCGACGAGGAACCGCGCGGCCTGTCGGTGATCGCGCTCGGCAAGCTCGGCAGCCACGAACTCAACTATTCGTCGGACATCGACCCGATCCTGATCTTCGACCCCGACACGCTGCCCCGCCGCGCGCGCGACGACCCCGACGAGGCGGCGGTGCGGATCGCGCGGCGGATGGTCGAAATTTTGTCGGCGCGCACGGCCGACGGTCATGTGCTGCGCGTCGACCTGCGCCTCCGCCCGCACCCGGAGGTGACGCCGATCGTGCTGTCCGAAAGCGCCGCCATATCCTATTATGAATCCGAAGCGCTGGCGTGGGAACAGGCCGCCTTCATCCGCAGCCGCGCGTCGGCGGGCGACCGCGGACTGGGCGAGCGTTTCCTGGCAGCGATCCAGCCCTTCATCTGGCGCCGCAGCCTCGATTTCCGCCAGCTCAAGGAAATCGGCGCGATGAGCGACCGGATTCGCGACCATTTTGCGCAGGGCCAGGCCTTTGGTCCCGGTTATGACCTGAAACGGGGCCGCGGCGGCATTCGCGAGATCGAATTTTTCGCGCAGGTCCACCAGCTTATCTATGGCGGGCGCGATCCGTCGCTGCGCCCGCCCGCGACGGTCGATGCCCTAGCGGCGCTGGCGGGGGCAGGGCGGATCGAAGCCGATGTCGCGCAGCGGCTGTCGGGCCATTATGCAACGCTGCGCCGTATCGAACACCGGCTGCAAATGGTCGAGGACCAGCAAACCCACTGCCTGCCCACATCCGCCGCGGCGCTCGACACGGTCGCGCGGCTCGATGGCATGGCCGACGGCACGGCATTGCTCGCCGCGCTCGAACCCGTGTCCGCCGACGTTGCCGCCTGTTACGACCGGCTGGTCGCAGAGCGGGCGGCGACCAGCGGCCTGCCGCGCGACGAAGAAGCGCTTGCGGGCCGATTGGCCGCCGCGGGGTTCGATCCGCCCGGCGCCGCGCTGCGCACGATCGCCGAGTGGCGCGGGGGCAAGCTGCGCGCGCTGCGCAGCCCGGCGGCGCTCGATGCGCTCGAGACCGTGCTGCCCGAACTCGTTCGCGCGATCGGCGCCGCACCCGATCCGCAAGCGACCTTGCTGCGTTTCGACAAGCTGGTCGCGGGCTTGCCCAGCGCGATCAATTTCTTCCACCTTCTCGCCGCGCAGCCCGAACTGGCAAAAGTTGCGACGCGCATTTTGTCGCTCGCGCCGACGCTCGCCGATGCGCTCGGCGCGCGCGTCGAACTGATCGAGGGGCTGATCGACAAGCGCGCGTTCGAGGCGCCGGCGAACAAGGCCGGGCTGCTTGCCGAATGGGCGCCGGGGTTGGCGGGGCTCGACTATGAACGGCTGCTCGACCGCGTTCGCGACCGCGTTGGCGAGCGGCGCTTTGCCTATGGTGTCCAGCTGATCGCCGGGGCGAACGACCCGCTCGCCATCGCCTGCGGCTATTCGGAACTGGCGGAGGCGGCGTTGCAGGTGCTGGCCGACGCGACCGTCGCCGAATTTGTCGAGGCGCACGGGCGCGTGCCGGACAGCGAGCTGGTCGTACTTGCGCTCGGCCGGCTCGGCGGCCGTGCGCTGACGCACGCCTCCGACCTCGACCTCATCTATCTGTTCACCGGCGACCATCTTGCCGAATCGGACGGGCCGCGGCCGCTCGGCGCGACGACCTATTACAACCGCCTGGCGCAGCGCGTGACCGCGGCGATGTCGGTCCCGACCGCCGCGGGCAAGCTTTACGACGTCGACACGCGCCTCCGCCCGCAGGGGGCGCAGGGGCCGCTCGTCGTCACGCTCGACAGCTTTGCGCGCTACCAGCGCGAAGAGGCATGGACGTGGGAGCATATGGCGCTGCTCCGCGCGCGGCCCGTCTATGGGTCCGACGACGCGCGCGCCGCGCTGCAACATATTATCGACGAGCTGCTCGCGGCGCCGCGCGACCGCGACGCGGTGGCAGGCGACGCCGCCGCGATGCGCGACAAGATCGCCGCGCACAAGCCGCCGCAGGGCCCACTCGACATCAAGGGAGGGCCCGGCGGGCTCGTCGACCTCGAATTTGCGATGCAGGTGACGCAGCTCGCGACCGGGCGGTGCCACGATCCCAACATCGGCTCGGCGCTGGCGTGCATGAAGGTCGAGCGGCTGGTGTCTCCGGCGATCTGCGAGGCGTACAGCCTGCTCGCGCGGATGCTGGTGATGCTGCGCCTCACCGCTCCCGACGGGGAACCTCCGACCGCCGCGGCGCGTCAACTCGTCGCGAGCCAGTGCGGCGAACCCGGCTGGCCGCAACTGCTTGCCGCGCACGATGCGGCGCGGCAGGAGATCGCAAGCTGGTGGGCTTCGATTCGGCCGACCTCCCCCGCTGAACAGGAGAAACCGACATGATCGCGACCGGCGACCCCATCCCCGATGTGAAGCTTCTCGACGCCGATGGCGCGGTGATTGATCTGGCCGCGATGAAAGGCGCGCCGCTTATCGTCTATTTTTATCCCAAGGCGGATACGCCGGGTTGCACGACCGAGGCGCAGGACTTCACGCGGCTCGCGCCCGATTTTGCCCATCTGGACGCGCAGGTGCTCGCCGTGTCGCGCGATGCCCCGACAAGGCTGTGCAAGTTTCGCGACAAATATGGCCTCACCGTGCGCCTTGCCTCCGACGAGGATGGCGCGGTGTGCGAAGCGTTCGGCACCTGGGTCGAAAAGCAGAATTACGGCCGGACCTATATGGGCATCGAACGTTCGACCTTCCTCTTCGGCCGCGATGGCAAGCTGGCGAAGGAGTGGCGTAAGGTGCGCGTGAAGGGCCACGCCGACGCGGTGCTGGAGGCGGCGAAGGCGCTTTGAATGATGGGTGCGTTTTCCGGATGAGATCGCTCGGCGAAGCCGCGCGCGCGGTGCTGTTGACCGCGGACCCGCATGACAAGCGCCGCGCCGCGCGCCGTATGGCGCGCGCGTGGCGGCGCGGCGAGCTTGCGCACCGCTGCGACGTCGCGATGCCGAACAGGCCGGCATGGCCCGAACGGCCCGAATTGCTCGCGCCCAGCCAGATGCCGCGCCGCCGCAAGGGCGGGTCCGAACGCGGGCGCATCGCGATGCTCCACGCGCTCGCGCATATGGAATTTGTCGCGATCGACCTGGCGGTCGATCTGGTGGGGCGCTTCGGCGGCGACTTTCCGCGCGCGTTCGTCGACGACTGGATTGGCGTCGCCGCCGACGAAGCGATGCATTTCGCGCTGCTCGACCGGCGGCTGCGGCAGCAGGGCAGTTTCTACGGCGATTTGCCCGCGCACGCGGGCTTGTGGGAAGCGGCGGAGGCAACCAGCGACGACGTGCTGGCGCGGCTTGCGATCGTTCCGATGGTGCTCGAAGCGCGCGGGCTCGACGTCACCCCGGCGACGATCGATCGCTTCCGCGCGGCGGGCGACGAGGCGTCGGCAAAGATTTTGTCGCGAATTTACAGCGACGAAATCCGCCATGTGCGCGCGGGCACGGTCTGGTTCGGGCAAAGGTGCGACGAAATGGGATTCAACGCCGCTGAAACGTGGCAGGCCCTCGTAAAATCGCGGTTTCGGGGCAGCTTGAAACCACCGTTCAACGACTCAGCGCGTGCTCGCGCCGGTTTAACGCAAGAATTCTACGCCGTTATTGCTTCGTAAGCTTTGCGCCAGCACACAGGCTCTCGCGGGGGATGAGCGATCATCCAGAGCAAGAAAACCGGCACCAAGGTCCATTTTCCGGGACTTTGGCGACATGGCAAACGCGGGGTCGTTGTTTTGACTAACATTCTACTGGCGCAAAAGTTGCACCACGTCGCAATAATTTGCGCAGCAGCCTGTTTCGGATTGGCCGCACCGGCGGTCCACGCCGCCGAAACCAGCGCCGATGCTGGCATTGTCGTTCCCGACGAACCCGATGACGACAATTTCGACGCTGGCGTTCCCTCGGTCGGCGAGGACAGCGAAGCGCGCGCGATCTTCCAGGCGTGGAAGCGCCTCGACACCGGCCTCGCCGCTTCGATCGGGGTGGCTGTGCCTTCGCGCCGCCCGATCGACCAGATGTCGCTTTCGTCTTCCTATGGTATGCGTGTCCACCCGATCACCGGCAAGGTCGCGCGCCACAATGGTATCGACATTCCGGCGCCGCACGGCACGCCGATTTACGCGACCGCCGACGGCATCGTCGGCCGCGCCCAGCGCCTTGGCGGCTATGGCAATTATGTCGAAATCGAACATGGCAATGCGATCCAGACGCGCTACGGCCACATGTCCTCCTATGTCGTGCGCTCGGGCCAACAGGTGAAGAAGGGCGAGATCATCGGCTATGTCGGCTCGACGGGCCGCTCGACCGGCAATCATCTTCATTATGAAGTCCGCATCGAAGGCGCGCCGGTCAATCCGATGCCGTTCGTGCGGTCGGACCAGATGGCGATCGCGGCGATCACGGGCAAAAATGCCGCGATGGGCGGTCCCGAATAAGCATTAACCGGGCTTTCCTGGGTCGGAGAGGAGGGGCGCTTCACGGTGGATACCGGGGCGCCCTTTTCTTTTGGCCCCGCGTCCCTATCTTGCGACCATGGCCACGCAGATTTCCGACATCACTCTGTCGCCCGCCGCCGCGGCGCGCGTCCGCTGGATCGCCGAGCGCAAGGGCGAAGCGCAGGCGGCGCTGCGTCTCGCGGTCGATGGCGGCGGCTGTTCGGGCTTCACCTATCGCTTCGGCCTCGCCGAAAGCATCGAAGCCGACGACATCGTGACCGAAACCGACGGGGTCAAACTGGTCGTCGATCCGGTCAGCATCGACCTGGTGCGCGGCTGCACGGTCGATTTTGTCGATTCGCTCGGCGGGTCGTCGTTCAAGGTCGAAAATCCCAATGCGGCCGCGGGTTGCGGCTGCGGGTCCAGCTTCGCGATCTGACGCCTTTCGCCCCGCCGCGCTTGCTGCCATAGGTGCGTGCATGAAAATCGCGACCTTCAATATCAACGGGATCAAGGCCCGTATGCCGCGCCTTGTCGAATGGCTTGAGGAAACGCAGCCCGACGTCGCCTGTTTGCAGGAGCTGAAATCGAGCGACGAAACGATGCCGGTCAAGGAGATAGAGGCAGCAGGCTACGGCTTTCTCTATCACGGGCAAAAGGGCTTCAACGGTGTCGCGATCCTCGCCAGGGGCGCCGACCCGGTCGAGGTTCAGCGCGGCCTTGTGGGCGAGGCCGAAGACGAACAGTCGCGCTATCTGGAAGCCGATGTCCACGGCGTCCGTGTCGCATCGATCTATCTGCCCAACGGCAATCCGCTGCCCGGCCCCAAATTCGATTACAAGCTGCGCTGGATGGCGCGGCTGCGCGAACGGGCGAAGGCTTTGCTGGCCGCCGAAATCCCGACGATTCTTGCAGGCGACTATAACGTCATCCCGCACGACGACGATGTCTGGGATCCGCATGGCCCGATGGCGACCGACGCGCTGATGCAGCCCGAATCGCGCGACGCCTGGTTCCGGCTGCTCGGCGATGGCTGGACCGACGCGATCCGCAGCCGCCATCCCGCCGGGGGCGTGTGGACCTTCTGGGATTATCAGGCCGGGGCCTGGCAGCGCGACCATGGCTTTCGCATCGACCATCTGCTGCTCAGCCCCGCGCTCGCCGACCGGCTCGCCGATGCGGGGGTCGACAAGGATCATCGCGGCCGCGAAAAGGCCAGCGATCATGCGCCGACCTGGGCGGTGCTTTCCTGATCCGTCGCCGAACGATCCCGGCGGCGGTGGCCGAAGCAGGCGCGGGTAATCAGAGCGCCTTGTCGTAAATCTGATAGACGCGGTTGACCCGCGCGTTGATCGCGGCGGCGACCGCGTTCATCCCCTGATTGTCGTCGAGCACCCAGCCGATGTCGCCCTGTTCGGCGCCATAGCTGGCAACGCCGTCGCGCCGGATGAACTCGATCATCATGAAGGCGAGGGTGCTTGCCATGCGGCTGTTCTGCAATTTCTTGACGACGCCCATCAGCGGGACGCGCAGCCGGCGGCTCCTGGGTTTGCGCAGCCACCAGAGCAGCCGCGCCCAGTTGAACGGCAATAGCGACCCGTCCATGTCGATCAGCAGCTGGTTGATGTCGGGGAGGACGATCATAAAGGCGACGGGCTCGCCGTCGAGCTCGGCGATGCGGATCAGATCCTCGAAAACGATCCCCTTCAGCTTTTTGCCGATATAGGCGATCTCGCTGTCGGTCAGCGGCACGAAACCCCAATTGTCCGCCCAGGCATCGTTGAGAATGCCCATGATCAGCCGCGCCTCGGCGTCGAATTTCCCTTTGTCGACGCGGCGGATGCGGATGCGGTTGTTCTTCTCGCCCGCGGCGACGATGCGGTTCACCAGCGGGGGAAAGCCGTCGACGATGTCGACCGCAAAATTCCTGAGCTGCTTCACCGGGCGATAACCTGCGGCCTCGATCCACGCGCGATAAAGCGGGCTGTTGTGGCCGAGCATGATCGTCGGCGGCGTATCGAATCCTTCGATCAGCAGGCCGGGTTCGTCCCAGATCGAAATCGACAAGGGACCAAGCGCGCGTGTCATGCCCTGTTCGCGCAGCCAGCCCTCGGCAGCCGCGATCAGCGCGGCGGCGCTTTCCTCATCCTCGGCCTCGATCAGCCCCCAATTGCCCGTGCCCGGCCCCATGCCCTGTTCGGGCGGCTGCGCGAGCGCCAGCGCGTCGATATGCGCCGAAATGCGTCCGACCGTGCGGCCGCGGCGGCGCGCGAGGAAAAATTGCGCCTTGCCATGTTCGAACCATGGATTTTTGCCGGGCGTGAGAAGGCCATAGACCTCGCTTTTCAGCGGCGGCACCCACGCCGGATCGCCGCGGTTGAGCCGAAAGGCGAGTTCGACAAATTCGCGCAGCTCGTCCTTGTTCTTGACCGGATGGATCGTGACCGGGCCTTCGTTGTGCGCGCTCATACTGGTTTCCTGAAATGCCAACCCTATATATCGCGCGACGCATTAGGGCATAGATGCGGCGCTGGCGACCCGCATTCGGCCATCTTGCTGCCACGAAGCTATGGTTTTGGACCCGGTATGACGACGATCAATCCCCCCGCTGATCGGGTCGCGACCCCCTTCGCGCCGTCGGCAACCAAAGTCCCCAAATCGGCCATCGCGGACGATATGGCGATGATCCGCGCGGCGTCCGAACTGACGCGCGATCTGGTGCAACCGAGCGCGCGCATCTACTGGACCGATATGCTCGCGTCGGCCGTCATCGGCTATGCCGGGATTGCCGCGGCCATTTTTGCGCCTTCAACGGTATGGATGCTGCTCGCCGCCGCGGTCGCGGTCGCCGCGCTCTATCGCGCGGGCAGCTTCATTCACGAACTCACGCATATCCGCAAAAATGCGCTGCCGGGCTTTCGCCTCGGCTGGAACATCCTTGTCGGCGTGCCGATGCTGATCCCTTCCTTCATGTACGAAGGGATCCACAGCCTGCACCACAACCGCACCAAATATGGCACGGTCGAGGATCCCGAATATCTGCCGCTCGCGCTGATGAAACCGTGGACGGTGCCGCTGTTCGTCGTCGCCGCGGCCTTCGCGCCGCTCGCGCTCCTGTTCCGCTACGCGGTTCTCACCCCGCTGTCGTTCCTGATCCCGCCGCTGCGCAGGATCGTGGTCGAACGCTATTCGGGGATGATCATCAACCCGCTGTTCCACCGCAAACCGCCCGAGGGCGAGTTTCGCCGCATGTGGGCGTGGCAGGAGGGCGGCGCCTGGGCGTGGTCGACGCTGCTGATCGCGGCGGGCGTCTTTGGCTGGGTGCCGCTGCGCGCGCTGGTCATTTTCGGCGCGATCGCGTCGGCGACTTTGGTGCTCAACCAGATCCGCACTTTGGTGGCGCACCTCTGGGAAAATGACGGCGAGGTGCTGACCGTCACCGGCCAGTTCCTCGACAGCGTCAACGTGCCGCCGCCGGGCCTGCTGCCCGAACTATGGGCGCCGGTGGGCCTGCGTTATCATGCGCTCCACCACCTGCTGCCCGGCCTGCCCTATCACTCGCTCGCCGAGGCACACCGCCGGTTGAAGGACGCGCTACCCGCCGATTCGCAATATCACGGCGCGAATTACGACAGCCTGCCCAATCTGGTGATGAACCTTGTGGCGGGTTCGGCGCGGGGCAAAGCCGCCTGACATTTGCGCGGGCAATGTCGGTTGCGGAGTGGTTTCCCGACCTTCCTTTATCCGTCATCCCGGCGAAGGCCGGGATCTCGCCGGTGCGGTAATCCGATAGGGTGAGATCGTGTTTCAGAGTCACGTGCCTCTGAACACCCTTCGCCGGGATGACGATGAGAGACGGGTCCGCTATCGGCCGCCAGCAGGCGCCGCCTCTATTCCTCGGTCCGGATCAAGATCATCTCGCCGATCAGCGCAAACAATATGAACGGCCCCCACGCCGCGAGGAAGGGCGAGTAGGCACCCAGATCGCCCATCGCGAGCGCGAAATTGTCGGCGACGAAATAAGCGAAGCCCAGCCCCATGCCGATGATCGCGCGCACGAACAGCTTGCCCGATCGCGCGAGGCCGAAGGCGGCGACCGCGCCCAAGAGCGGCATCAAAATTGCCGACAGCGGCCCCGAAATCTTGTGCCAGAGCACGCCTCTCAGCGCGTCGACGGGGCGTCCCGCGGCTTCGAGGTCGTCGATCGCCGATTTGAGTTTCAAAAAGGGCAGCTCGTCGCCGTCGACCTGCGCCAGCGTGAACTGGTCGGGGCGCACCTCTTTTGCCGCGACGATCGTGCCCAGCGGTTCGAGCGTCCCCGACCGGCGGACAAAACGGCGCGCATTCTCCATCTCCCACCCACCGCCGGGCAGCGCGCGGGCGCTGTCGGCCGACAGCATCGACGAAAGGACCCCGCCGGTGCGTTCATAGATGGTGACGCCGCGCAGCACCACGGCGGGACCCGCGGTTTCGACCGTTCGGGCGTTGATCAGATCGTCGCCGTCGCGCACCCATATGTTGCTGCGCACCCCGCTGTCGGCGGGCACGCGCTTATATTCGACCTTTTGCCACGCGCTGAGCGCTGCGGTCGATCGCGTGACGATGCGTTCGTTGAACACAAAGCTGATGCCCGCGACGAGCAATGCGGCGAGGAACAGCGGCGCGAGCACCTGATGCGCCGACATGCCCGCGGCTTTCATCGCCACGACCTCGCTGTTCTGGTTCAGCGTCACCATCGTCAGGATCGTGCCGAGCAGCACCGAAAAGGGCAGGAATGTTTCGATGATCTGCGGCATCCGCATTCCGACATAGCGCCACACGTCGCCGTCGCTGTTGCCGGCCACCGCCAGGATCTTGCCGCTTTCGCCAAGCAGGTCGAGCGTCTGGAGGATCAGCACCAGTGCGAAAAGGATCGCAAAGGTGCGAAACAGGAACATTCGCCCGACATAAAGCGCCATGGTGCGCGACGGAAAGAAATGGAGTTGGTGCATCAGCCGACCCGCTCCTTGCGCTGGAACAGGCCGATCAGCGCGCGCAGCCGCTGCGCGCCCTTTGCCGCGACGCGTTCGAGCGCGCCGATCGGCTGGCCGCCGGGCACGTGCGCAATCGTATAATACATCCAGATCGCGAGCGCGGCGAAGAGGAGGAAGGGGACCCAGAGCGCGATCAGCGGGTCGACCGCGCCGCGCGCGCCCAGATCCTCGGCATATTGGTTGATCTTGTGCTGGGTGACGAGCAGCACGATCGACAGGAAAACGCCGAGCGATGAGGTCGACCGCTTCGGTGGCACCGCCAGCGCGACCGCGATCAGCGGGATCAGGAACATCGACATGACCTCGACGATGCGGAAGTGGAAATTGGCGCGCGATTCGAGCCGCGTCTGCTCGGTCTGGCGGCTATCCTTGCCCGCGACGAACAGTTCGGGGATCGTCTTTTCGCGGTCGGCGCCGCCGCGCAGGCGGAACGCCTCGATCTTGGGCAGCGGGATCGGCAGGTCATGATTGTCGAAGGTCAGCACCCGCGGAACCGCAAATTTGGGCGATTCGTGGATCAGAACCCCCTGCGACAGCCGCAGGATGATCGTGTCGGGGTCGTCGGTCGCGAGGAACTGCCCGCGCGATGCCGTCGCCGACACGCGCTGGCCGTCGCGCTGTTCGCCGCGCACGAAAATGCCGCGCAGCGACCGGCCATCGTTATAGCTTTCCTCGATGCGCAGCGTCATGCGGTCGCCGAGCTTGGTGAATTCGCCGACCTTGATCGACGCGCCGAGCGCGCCCGAACGCAGTTCGAACTGCAGGCCTTCATAGGCGTAGCGGGCATAGGGCTGAATGAAGCCGACGATCGCCAGGTTGAGCGCGGCGAGCGCGACGGCATAGACATAGGGCATCCGCATCAGCCGCCCGAAGCTCATGCCCACACCCTTCAGCACGTCGAGCTCGCTCGAAGTCGCAAGGCGCCGGAAAGCCAGCAGAATTCCCAGCATCAGGCCGATCGGAATGCCGAGCGAGAGATATTCGGGGATGAGGTTGGCGAGCATCCGCCACACGACGCTGACCGGCCCGCCTTCGGTCGCGACAAAGTCAAACAGCCGCAGCATCTTTTCGAGCACGAGCAGCATCGCCGACAGCACGAGCGTGCCGAGCATGGGGAAAAAGATGAGCCGCGCGATGTAGCGGTCGATGGCAGGCAGCTTATTCAATCTTTCGTCGCCCCATCACCATGTTTTGGCCGCAAATGTTTCCGATATGCCGATTCAAGGGCGACAGGGACCCATGTCGGCGTGCGCCGTGCGTGCGCGGACGTGGCTATAGCCTCTGGAGGTTTTGAGGTCATGTCGAAATTTATATCGGGCCTGCTTGCCGTTGCCCTGTTGACCGCAGGGCCCACGGCGCAGGCCATGGGCCGGGTCATATCGAACGATCTGTCCAATTGCCGGAGCGGGCCGTCGACGCTCGTTCAAATCAACGGGATCCGCGAATCGGGCGGCAAGATTCGCGTGCAAAGCTATCGCGGAACGTCGGCCGACTGGCTGGCCAAGGGACGCTGGCTGACCCGCATCGAGGTGCCGGCGCGCGCCGGGTCGATGACGGTTTGCGTGCCGCTGCCCGAAGCCGGCGTGTATGGCATTGCCGTGCGCCACGACGTCGATGGCAACGGCAAAACCGACATCAGCAAGGATGGCGGCGGCATGTCGAACAATCCCAGCATCAACATCTTCAACCTCGGCAAGCCGAGCTACAAGAAGACCGCCTTTACGGTGGGCGATGCGCCGCGCACCATCTCGATCTCGATGAAATATATGTGATCCGCCGATGGCCAGCGTCGCGCTCCTCTCGAATCCTCGCTCGACGGGCAACCGCTCGCACCTGCCGCGGGTTCGCGAGTTTTGCGCGGCGCATCCCGACATCTTTCATTATGAGGTCGAGGATGTCGAACAGATTGGCGAGGCCATTCGCACCATCGCGATGGTGTCCCCGCGCGTCGTCGCGATCAACGGCGGCGACGGCACGGTGCAGGCCGCGCTGACCGAGCTTTATTCGGGCGGGCATTTCGGCGGATCTCCGCCCCCGGTGGCGGTGCTGCCGAACGGCAAGACCAATTTGATCGCGCTCGACCTCGGTGCCGAGGGCGACCCGATCAAGGCGCTTCAGCGCGTGCTCGATCTCGTTCAGGCGGGCGAACTCGGCGACCATGTGATCGAGCGCCAGCTCATCGCGCTCGACAGCGGCGGCGGCGCACGGCCCGTACTCGGCATGTTCCTTGGCGGCGCCTATCTTGCCGACGTCATGCTCTATTGCCGCAACCGCATCTATCCGCTCGGTCTGCCGAACGGCATTTCGCATTTCCTTGCCGCGATCCTCGGGCTGTTCGCGATGATCTTTGGCATCGGCGGCGGGCGGCTGCCGCCCAAGCCCGAACCGATGACGGTGTCGCTGATCCGCCAGGGCGAGTTCAAGGGCAAATTCTCGCTGCTCATCGTCACGACGCTCGAAAAATTGCTGCTCAGCATCCGGACCAGCGACCGGCAGGGCGGCGACGGCCATATGAAGCTGCTTGCGACCGACAGCAGCGTCGGCGCGCTGCTGAGGATGCTGGGCGCAACATGGCGCGGCACGCTGGGGCAAAAGCAGCTCGAAGGCGTGCATTTTCAGCAGGGCGACGAAATCCGTATCGAGGGCGAACGATCGAACGTCATCCTCGATGGCGAGATTTTCGAGGCAAGGAAGGGCGCGCCGATCATCCTGACTTCGACGCAGCCGGTTCCTTTCCTGCGCCTCGCCGCCTGAGCTTTCGATGACGGCTCTCAACGATCTCGTCCGCGAAGAGCTGGCGGTTCCGGTCGACCCGCGCGTCGCGGCGATGGCGGCGGCGATCGCCGCGGAATATCCGGGCAGCGCGCGCGCGGTTCTTTTTTACGGCAGCTGCCTTCGCGAGCGTGAACTCGATGGGCTGATGCTCGATTTCTATCTGATCGTGTCGGACTATGGCGACGCCTATCCGAAACGCTGGCTGGCGGCCGCGAACCGGCTGATCCCGCCCAATGTCTTTCCCTTTCAGCACGGCGGGCTGATCGCCAAATATGCGGTGCTGAGCGAAGCCGATTTCCACCGGCTGAACGGACCGGAGACGCGCAATGTGTCGGTGTGGGCGCGTTTTGCACAGCCATCGCGGCTGGTCTGGGCGGTCGACGATACCGCGCGCGGCCGTGCGGTTGCCGCCGTCGCGCGCGCGGCCCCCACATTGCTTGGCGCGGCAGGACGGCAAGCGGACGAGGCGCCGCTCGACTGGTGGCGCCGCGCCTTCCGGCTGACCTATTCGGTCGAACTGCGCGCCGAGCGCAGCGGCCGCGCGCAATCGGTGGTCGATGCCGATGCCGCGCGATACGACCGGTTCAGCGCGCCTGCGATCGCTGCGATCCCGGCAAGGGCGCGGAGCGGCGGCTGGGCGCGGCGGCGCGTTGAGGGCAAGCTGCTCAGCATCGTCCGGCTCGCCAAGGCCAGCCTGACCTATGCCGGCGGAATCGACTATCTGGCGTGGAAGATCAATCGCCACGCGGGGACCCGGATCGAGATCAAGCCGTGGCAGCGCCGCTGGCCGCTCGTCGCCGCGCTGACGCTGGTGCCGCGACTGATGAAAAGCGGCGCGATCCGCTAAGCCGATCCGCCGCGATCGTCAGAACCGGTCTTTCGCGCCGCTATCGCGCCGCCAGCGCGGCCCCTTTCGCCGTGCGCTTTGCGGGCTTGGGGCGCCGGAACCAGAAGGTCCACACGGCAAGGCTGCCGAGCATCGTCATCGCAAGGCCAGAAAGGGTGAGCAGGATGCGCCACGTCCAGCCGCCGACCTTCGACGCATGGATCGGATAGGCCTTGTTGAAGGCCTGCGCGCCGGAGGGCATTGCAAGCGCGTCGTTCGCGCCGAGCACTTGGCCGGTCGCGGCGTCGAACCACAGGGTCGAGCGGCCGTTGGGAAGCCATTCGGCCTGCTGCCGCATCCGGAGGCTGATCGGATCGCCCGGCGTACGCGGCAGGCTGAGGATACGAAATTCGGCACCCGGAAAGCGGCGCCGCGCTTCGGCCAGCATCGCGCCATAGGGCGGCTGCTTGGCGAGCGGTCCGCCCTTATATTTGGGCGGTTCCATTGCCTTGGCCGCTTCGGCGGGCGAGCCGAAGGGGGCAATCATCGCCATCGCAAAGGGACGAAAGATCATCATCGTCCCGGTGATGATCGAAATGAGCAGCAGGGGCGCGGCGATAATCCCGATGTCGCGGTGATGCATGACGATCGTCGGCCGGCTCATCCGCTTGGGCCACAGGCGCAGCTGGAAGGTCCCCCGCGTGCGCCACCACAGGACCGCGCCGCTGATGACGAAAAACAGCCCGCACAGGCCCGCAATTCCGATCACCCATTCGCCGCTGTCGCCCGCGAACAGATGGTGGTGGAGATCGAAGATCCAGAGTTCGGGGCGCTCCCACTGGCTCGCCCAGCGCGCGGCGATGTCGCCCGACTGGTTGGCATAGGCGCCCGCGCCGTCCGCGAACCGCAGCTGATGCAGCCCTAGGCGCGCGTCGGCATAGATGATGCCCTGCGCGCCCGGCATCGCCATCAGCTTTTCGGTCGCGGCCGCGACGGTCGCAAGGTCGCCGCGCTGCGCATCGCCCGCGCCCGGAACGCCGATCCACAGATGTTTGTAGAGCAGGATCGTGCCCGACGCGCCGAGTAGCGCGAGCAAAAGGCCGATGAAGCCCCCGGCCCAGCGATGCAGCGTGTCGAGCAGTTTCATCATCGTCAGAACCGGTAATCCCACCCCAGCGTGAAGGTCCGCCCGCGCCCGGCGAAGTTGAAGAAATTATCGGTCGGGCGCTGGGTGTCGCTCGCGTAGCTGATATATTGTTTGTCGAACAGATTCTGCACCGCCAGGCTGATCCCGCCGATGCCGGTCTGATAACGGACGACAGCGTCGGTCAGCGTATAGCCTTCGAAATCGTTGCGCGGATCGCGCGCGGGGCCGTCGAAGCGGCGCGAAAGATAGAATTGCGTCTGTACGCGCGCCGACAGCGGCCCCTTGCTATAGGCAGCGGCAAGGTTCAGGCGGTCGGGCGAGATGTTCGCGCCGTCGAGGTCGGTTTCGACCACGCCGTCGCCGTCATTGTCGAAACGGCCGCTGAGATGCGCATAGCCCGCCGACAGCGTGAGGCCGTCGATCGGCATTTTGACCGCGAGGTTGATTTCCAGACCCTCGATCTCGACGCGCTGGCGTACGACGTCGAAAATGCCGTCGGGCCGCGCGATCAGCAACTGGCCCTCCTTGCTCGACGACCAGAAATAGGTCGCGCTCGCGTCGAGCGGGCCGCGCTTGACCTCGACCCCGATCTCGCGGTTGTTCGACACGATCGGCCGGATGTTCAGGAAATTGTCGATGTCGACCCCGGCGGTGCTGACCGCGCGCGTGATGCGGCCGACGTCGGGCGCGGTATAGCCTTCGGCATAGCTGGCATAGACACGGATACCCTTGATCGGCTCGACGATCGCGCCGCCGTTCAGCAGCACATCGTCGAACGAAGGGCTGCCGCCCGCAACCGCGACGCCGCCATAGGAAGCGAGCCCGCACGGCCGCGTCGGTACCGCCGACGGCGCGGGGCAGGCGACAAAGGTTGTCGCCGCCAGCGTGCGGTAATCGTCGATGGTGATCTTCACATTTTCATAGCGCGCGCCGCCGGCGAGGCGCACGACGCCGTCGAACAGCTTGATGTTCGCCTGGCCAAAGGGCGCGAAGCTGCGGAACTTCGTCGGCGGTACCCACGCGCGGCCGGTGGCGATCAGCCGCTGTTCGGTTTCGTCCCACAGCGCGTCGAAGCCGGCAACCAGCGTCAGCGCCTCGAGTCCGGGCACCGCGCGCTCGTAACTGATCTTGCCGCCGAACTTGCGACTGCGGTTCTGCGACTGGTCGAGCAAGGTGCCGACCGGGGCGATCGCCGGGTCCTGAAAGCTCGCGATCGGATTGGGCTCGCCGCCAAAGGTGTCGCGGCTGCGGTTCCAGAAAATCTGGCTGATGAAATTGCCGCCGCCAAGATCGCTGTCGGTCAGCGACAGCGCGACGCTTTCGGTGCGGTTGGTGGCCGGGACGCCCGGCGGAGTACCGGGTTCGGCGCTGGTCGGCAGGCCCGCCGCCTTGTTGCCCGCGACCGGGGCATAATCGCCGTCGCCCTCAAGCTCGAACCGGCTCGCGATCAGGTCGAGCCGCATCGTGTCGGTGACTTCATAGCCCAGGCGGGCGAAGAGCGAGAGCGCCTTCGAATCCATCGTCTCGCCTTGCGTCAGGTTGATGCCGACCGGGCGGCCCTCGCCGTCGCTGAACAGGCCGCGCAGTTCATAGGCCGCGCCGACCGAGGCGTCGAAGCGCCCGGCCTTGTACTGGACAAGACCTGCGGCCTTGCCGCCCATGCCCGCGTCCGAAAAATCGTTGTCGGCGGTGCCTTGCAGCAGCACGCGGCCCGAAACCCCGTCTTCGGTCGGCGCGCCGACCGTCACCTGGTTGACGATACCGCCGGTACCGCCGATCCCTTGCAAGGCGTTCGAACCATAGATCAGCTCGACGCGGTCGACGAAAAAGCCGTCGATGGTAAAGCCATCGCGGCTGCCGTCGCGCAGCGGGGTCGATTGCGGGATGCCGTTGATCGCATAGAGCGGCGAGCGTCCGCGCAGCGTCTCGCCCGCGCCCGACAATTTCTGCCGCGTCGGCGAAAAGCTGGGGGTCAAGGTCGCCACCGCATCCGTCACCGACCCCGAAATCGCGATCTGCTGGTCGAGCATATCCTTGTCGATGACGTCGATCGTCAGCGGCAGCGCGTTGGGCGGCAGGATGGTGCGCGCCGCGGTCACGACGATCGTGCCCTCGGCATCGCCCGCCAGCGCCTCGTCCGCCGGCGGGGCGTCCTGCGCGAGCGCCGGGACGGGAAGCGCGCTCGAAAGCAGCGCGGCGGCAAGCCATTTGCGATTCATTGTCAACTCCTGCTCGGAGAGCCGCTAGTGCGACACATTCGCAAAAGCAAGGCTTTTCACGGCGGGGGGGGGCGGCGAGCGGTGAGCGCGCGCTGCGCACTCAAGCCGCTCCCCTTCGGGAGTGGCAGGTAAATTGTCCCCCGGACAATTTAGATCATGCCGGGGGCATGATCGACCTGCCATTGGGTTGGGGTGGGGGCTTGCGGCGTAGCGCCAGGCTGCCAGCCCCCACTCGCTGCGACTAGGCAGCAAGCTGCCAAGTCTCGCTGCCCTCCCCTGAAGGGGAGGGTGTGGTCCGTGCCGCGACGCCCACTCCCCACTCCATGACCGGCTTCCCGCGCCGCTTAGGGTCAGGACCCATTAATTCCACGATCGAGGCGTCGAAATGGCGAAGATATCGGGCCTTTGCGGGCGCAGCGGGTAGCATCGCTACCCGCAAGGCCGCGAAGGTTCGAGATCGAAGCCATTTCGG
>JBGTUD010000011.1:0-27861 GCA_041939405.1 Sphingopyxis sp.
CAAAATCAAAGAGAGTTTTAGATATAGGCTCTGGTTTGATCGCATTGCCGTAGAATTCGCCGGCAAGCCGCGCGGTCGTCTTGTCGGTCGCAAAGGTGATGCGTCCGACACCCGGGATGAGCACGACGACCGGATTGGGATCGCGCATCGCGGGCGAATTGGGCCGCTTGCACCGCTCATAATAGGCGGCGTAGAGTTTGCGGTATTCCTCGATCTTCTCGCCGAGATAGGCGTCGTCCTCCAGGCGCGCCGGGTCGAGCGTGAGGGGCGCGATCTTGGTGCGGAGAAAATGGTCGGGACAGGACGTACCGAGCGCCGCGAGCCGTTCGAAGTCCACGCTTCCGACAAACTCGAGCGCTTCGGCATCATCCGAATAATGGCCGAGCTTGCGCCGCGCGCCCGTCATCAGGCCGCGAAGGCGCGGCATGACAGCCGCCGCCACCGCCGCGCGATCGGGCGCGGGCGCCACGCGCTCCCCGCCGAAGGCGGGTTTCGCGGCGAGGCGCTCGTTCAGATAGCGCGCCGCGTCGGCGATGAGCGAAATCGTATGTTCATAGCAAGCCTTGGCGCTGTCGGCCCAGCAAATGATGCCGTGCCCGGCCAGCATGACGCCCTGAACCCCGGGATTGGCCTTCACATAATCGCGAAGCTGGACCCCCAGCGTATAGCCGGGCCGCTTCCAGGGGAGCCATCCGATCTTGCCGCCCCATATGGCCTGCGTCGCGGCTTCGCCGCCGGAACTTGCCGCGAGCGCGATGATCGCGTCGGGATGGACATGGTCGACATGCTCGAACGGCAGCAGCGAATGAAGCGGCGTGTCGATCGAGGCCGCGCGGCCGTTGAGATTGAACGTGCAATGGGGCAGATAACCGACCATCTTGTCGTCATCGTCGGGACCCGAATAATGCGACTCGAGCGAGAGCAGCTTGTCCTGATAGAGCGTCGCGAAGCCATCGAGCTTCATCGAGCCAATATCGCCGCCCGAACCCTTCACCCAAAGCACCTCGACCTGATCGCCGCTGAGCGGATCGGTCTCGATGATCTTGGCCGATGTGTTGCCGCCGCCGAAATTGGTGACGGTCAGGTCGGAGCCGAGAAGGTTCGAACGATAGAGCAGCAATTCCGCAGGGGAAAGCTTGGCTGCGACGGCATCGTCCCAGCGGCTCGAGGGAACCGCGAACGGAATGGCGGCAGTGCGAGCGGGCGCGGAGCCCGTTTCCATGATGGTATCCATACTCTCCCCGATAGTGAATCACAGTTGCATGATCAATCCTATACGCTACATTGCAATCATATTCAATCACGCGAACAGCAAAATCGGTCCCGGAGAGCATGTCTGAAAGCATAAGCTATATCGTCGTCGACATCGGCAAGACGCTGAGCAAGGTCACCGCCTGGACGAAGGGCGGCACACTCGTCGACCGGCAGGTCCGCCCCAATGAGCGATCGCAACTGGAGGGTGTGCGCCGCCTGGACATCGGGGGAATCGGCGGTTGGCTGCGCGAAGCGCTGGCGCGCTACCGCGGTGCGCCGGTCGAGGCTATCATCCCTGTCGCCCATGGCGCCGGGGTCGTCGCGATGGATTCCGCGGGCAAAGGCGCGCTTTTTCCTCCGATCGATTATGAGCAGGCGATCCCGTCCGACATCTTGGCTGCCTATCGCGGCGAACGCGATGCCTTCGCGGTGACCGGCTCGCCGGCACTCCCCGACGGGCTCAACCTGGGGTCGCAGCTCTACTGGATGGAGCGGCTCCACCCCGCGGCAATGGCCCAGGCCGTTTTGCTCCCCTGGGCGCAATATTGGGCGTGGTTCCTCTCGGGCGCCTTTGCGAGCGAAGTCACCAGCCTTGGCTGTCACAGCGACCTTTGGGCGCCTGCCGACGGGCGATTTTCGCCGGTGGCGGAGCGACTCGGATGGAGCACGCGATTCGCGCCGCTTGCCCGCGCATCGGACCCGATCGGGACGCTTCGGCCGGAGCTCGCGGCGGCAACGGGACTTCCGGGCAGCGCCGTCGTCCTTGCCGGCCTCCACGATTCGAACGCCGCGCTGCTCGCGGCGCGCGGCTTTCGCGATATTGCCCGCAACGAGGCGACTATCCTGTCGACGGGAACATGGTTCGTCGCGATGCGACTCGCCGCCGAGGCCGTATCGATTGAAACCTTGCCCGAGGCGCGTGACACGCTGGTCAACATCGACGCCTATGGCGCGCCGGTTCCCTCGGCCCGCTTCATGGGCGGCCGTGAAATCGAGATGGTGATCGAGCTCGATACGCGCCGCGTCGATATCCGCCCCGATCAACCGCTGCTCCTCGCCTCGGTACCGGCGCTGCTTGAGCGCGGAACCATGGTTCTTCCGACGTTCGCGCCCGGGTTCGGCCCCTTCCCCGACCGCGAGGCGCGCTGGGTCGATCCGCCGCCGCAATGGGCCGGAACCTGGTATGCCCGGCGCGCCGCGATCTGCCTTTACGCCGCGCTCGTCGCCGATACCGCGCTCGACCTCATCGGGTCGAAGGAACGCCTGCTCATCGAAGGCCGGTTCGCCGAAGCCGAAGTCTTCGTGCGTGCTCTCGCCGCGCTGCGTCCCGACACCGAGGTCTTTGTGGCCAACGCCCATAATGACGTGTCCTTCGGTGCCCTGCGGCTGCTCGATCCTGGCCTTGAAGCCAGCGGATCGCTGTCCCGCGTCGAGCCGCTCGAAGGTGATATGGCCGCCTATCGCGCGAAATGGCAGGCCGAGCTCGCTGTGGTGCCCGCATGATCATTGCATCGGTGGCAGATTATCGCGAGGCTGCACGGCGCCGGCTGCCACGTTTTCTCTTCGAATATATCGACGGCGGCTCCTATGCCGAGGCCACGCTTGCGCGCAATGTCGACGACCTCGCCGCGCTGGCGCTTCGCCAACGCGTGCTGCGCGACGTTTCCAATATCGACCTCTCGACCGAAATTCTCGGGCAGACAATGGCTCTCCCACTCGCGCTCGCGCCCATCGGTCTCGCCGGGCTCAATGCGCGGCGCGGCGAATGCCAGGCCGTGCGCGCGGCCGAGGCGGCCGGGGTGCCGTTCACGCTTTCGACGGTCGGCGCCTGCTCGCTGGATGAGGTGGCAGCCGCTGCCAGCAAGCCCTTCTGGTTCCAGCTGTACATGATTCGCGACCGCGCGTTTATGAAGGATCTGCTGGCGAAGGCCGCCGAGGCAGGCTGCAGCACGCTCGTTTTCACGGTCGATATGCCCGTGCCCGGCAGCCGCTATCGGGACTATCACACGGGCCTTGCGGGCACGAGCGGTATCAAGGGCGCCACTTGGCGCGTCCTGCAGGCGATGCGCCGCCCCGCCTGGTGCTGGGATGTCGGCCTGCGCGGCCGTCCGCATACCCTCGGGAACGTCGCCCCTGTGCTCAAGGGCCGGACCGGTATCGAGGATTTCTTCGCCTGGATGCGCGGCAATTTCGATCCCTCGATCGACTGGCGCGACCTCGATTTCATCCGTTCGGAGTGGAAAGGGCCGCTCGTCATCAAGGGCATACTCGACCGCGAAGATGCGGTGGAGGCGGCGGAATTGGGAGCCGACGGCATTGTCGTCTCGAACCATGGCGGACGCCAGCTCGACGGCGTCCTCTCGACGGCGAAGGCGCTGCCGCCGATTACCGAAGCAGTGGGTGACCGGCTCACCGTCCTCGCCGATGGCGGCATCAGGTCGGGCCTCGACGTGGTGCGCATGCTCGCGCTCGGCGCGAAGGGGGTCCTGCTCGGCCGCGCCTGGGCATGGGCGCTTGCGGCCGAAGGCGAAGCCGGCGTCCGCAAGATGCTGCGGCTTATCGAGGCCGAGATGCGGGTTGCCATGGCGCTCACGGGAAGCCGCAGCATCGGCGAACTCGGCCCCGAGAAGCTGGCATAGCGCGCCCTCGTCTGCTCCGGCTACGCCGCGCCAGCGGGAAAGCTTGTCAATTTTGCGCAAATTAGAGAAATATGAGCGTATTGGAGCGAAGATGATATAGGGCCTGCCTGTAGGGCTCGCTGCGCAGAAGAGAGGGAAGGAATTGCGACCGATGCATCTGGAGGAGCGCGAGAAGCTGATCCTGGCAGCGCTGGACGGCACGGGCTTCGTGACCTACCGCGAACTCGAGACGCGGCTCGACGCATCGCCTGCCACAATCCGCCGCGATCTCGCGCGCCTCGAGGAAGCCGGCCGTATCCAGCGCGTCCATGGCGGCGCGAAACGGCCTGACGACGCCGAAAGCCGGTCAGACCATCTGTCGGGCGTTCCGTTCGACAAGTCGATCACCCAGAATCTGACAGCCAAAAAGGCGATCGGAAAGGCCGCTGCGTCGCTCTGCGATCCTGGCGAGGGGATCATGCTCGATGGTGGCACGACGACGCTGCAGATGTGCCCGCATCTCGCGGGCCTCGGCCTTCAGGTTCTGACCAACTCACTGCATATCGTGAATGCCTTGCTCCCGCAGCCCGACACGCGGGTCCTGCTTCCCTCTGGTACCGTATTTCGCGAACAGAATATCGTTCTTGCCCCCGCCGGCGAAGATTCGATGCCGCGTTTTCATGCCCCCAAACTCTTCATGGGCGCGTTTGCGGTGGGGTCGCAGGGTGTCATGCAACAGGACGTTATTCTCGTCGCAGCCGAGCGGCGCCTTATCGACCGCGCCGAGCAAGTCATTCTGCTTGTCGACAGCAGCAAATTTACCGCGTCTTCGGGCGCGATCGTCTGCGGCTTGGACGAAATCGACGTCATCGTGACCGATGACGGCATTCCCGACGCCCTCCGCGGGACCTTTTCCGATGCCGGAATCCGGCTGCTTATTGCTTCCTCCGCCTGACACGGCATCGTCAGGTGATGATAAGAAAACGGCCCCGGCATCGCTGCCGGGGCCGATCAGTTTCGGGAGACCCCTCCCGGGAGGAGCAGCTCGCTGTCGGGCGAGCTGCAATTCGCCTCAGAATTTCTTCTTGACCCCGAGCAGCACCATTCGGCCGAGCGTCGAACCGTTGGTGTAGCCCGAGAAGGAACCGATCGTCGGATTGCCGCCGAAGAAGGGCGGATCCTGGTCGAAGAGATTTTCGACGTTGAGCGTGAAGGTCAGGTCCTTGAGAAGCCCCTCGCCTTGCGTTCCATATTCAAAGAATAGGTCCACGGTGTTGAACGATTTCACCTTGCTCTGTGTCCCGAACAACGCCGTATTGATCACCGGGTCGAGATCATAGCCCGCGGTATGCTTCCACGTCGCCGAGGCTTTGAAGCCGCCCGATGCCATCCCGAGCGTTGTAGCGACGAGAAAGTCGCTCTCGCCGGGCGACTTCAGCACATCGGTAAAGGCCGCGCCGGCAATCGCCGCCGTGTCGCGCTTGAAGGTGTGCGTACCCGCCACGCGCCCGAATACCGATCCGAAACTCGTATCCGCCTTGTAGGAAAGGTTGAAGTCGAGCCCATCCTGCTTGACCTCGGCCAGATTATTGCGGCGGAAGTCGAGCAGCGAATAGACGCCGCCAAAACCCGGCGAATAGAGCACGTCGAGGCTCGTCCCAAGATAGGGCTGCGCCGCGCCGATCGCGGCCTCGACCACCGCGCGGCTCGGCGCGAGAGTCGAGAAATTTGCGCCCAGCGGCGTGTAGAAGAGCGCCGGATTCGCAAATGAAATCTGGTCGGTGAGGTGAATATTATAATAGGTCGCACTGAAGCGCAGCCCCTCGGCAAAGGGGAAGTCGATATCGGCGCCGATCGACCAGGTTTTCGCTTTCTGCGGTCCGAGGTTCGGATTGCCGCCGACAAGCACAACCAGCTGCTGCGCGGCTGTGGCTGGCGGGACCCCCGGCGCAAGCGCGAGGAAGGCCGGCAGCGAGAAGGACCGGGTGTCGGGCGCGTTGGTATCGGCCAGGCTCGGCGCGTTGAACGACTTGCCCCAATTGCCCCGGATGGTGAGCCAGTCGGTGGGAACGAAGGTCAGCCCGAACTTCGGATTGAAGGTACCGCCGAAATCCGAATAATGATCGTAGCGCGCCGACGCCGAGAAGGTCAGCGACTGCATGCCGCCGAACCCATTGTCCGCCCCGAAAATGGGGACGACCAGCTCGCCGAACAGCGACTTGATGTTGCGGCTTCCTTCCACCGGGGTCGCATTCTGCTCGGTGCCCGGCACGAACTCGCCGAAGACAACGTCGCGCAGGCTCTCGCGGTAAAACTCGGCGCCGACCGCGACATTCACCCCGCCCCCCGGCAGCTGGAACAGCTCGCCGTCGAGGATGAGGCGGCCATTGACGAGGCGCTGCGTGCCAGTCCCGATGAAATTCCGGAAGATCGTGGCCAGCGCCGTCGCCGGCGTTGCGGAAGGATTATAGGGATTGAGAGTTCCCGCCGCGATCGCCGCCGCCTGACCGGTGGCATTGGGCTGCTGCTGGAAAATCTCGGTCGAGCTTTCGCCGAAGCCGCCAAGCGCGCGGAGTTGCCAGCCGCCGCCGAGTTCGGCGGTGAGGCTCGGGGTGATCTGGAACTCGTCGAGGTTGTTGGTCTGCTTCGTGTTGATCACGCCGCCATAATTGAAGGCGACGCGCTGAACGCCCGTGTCTCCGGCAACCGGCACATAGCCGGCAAAGGGCACACCGCCCGCGGCGGCACAGGCTGCAGCCGGGGTCGTCGGTGCGCAGATGACCTGGCTCACACCGCCACCGCCGGAATTATTGTCATTCGGATCGGCGCGTCCCGTCGTCTCGCGGCGCGTATAAAAGGCCTTGAGTTCGAAGGTAACGGCATCGCTCAGCTCCTGCATGAGGCTGCCGAAAATCGAATGGCGCGTCTCGCGGGGATAGAGCGTGGCGTTGTCGGTGATATCGCAATTGGTGATCGTACCGGGGGTCCGGTTCGGCAACGCATAAGGCGTGTTGCCCACAAACACCGTGCCCGCATTGCACTGACCGCCATTGGCGCTGACCTGCTGAAAAAAGTCGCGGTCGCGGCCGAAGATTTCGTCATGGTGCAGGAAGGAGTAGGAGATATAGCCCGAGCCCGAGCCCCAGTCGCTTCCCGCGGTCGCATTGGCTTCCACGACCGAATAATTGTCGGCAAAACCGTAACGCCCCATCACCTCGACGCCGTCGAAACGCTTGCGGGTGATGAAATTGATGACGCCGCCGACCGCGTCGGAGCCGTAAATCGACGAACCGCCGTCGGGCACGATATCGACCCGCTCAATGACGCCCGGCGGAATGACATCGGGATCGGGCGACGTCGAGAGCACGCCCGCGTTGACCATGCGGTGGCCGTCGACCAGCACGAGCGTGGTCGTCGCGCCCGAAGCGCCGAAATTGCGAATATTGGGCGTCAGGTTCGTGACGCCGCTGGCCCCCGCCGGCAACGTACGAACCCGGTTGAAATTGGTCGTGACCTGCGGAACCTCCGCGAGGATTTCGTTCGCGGTCGTCGCGCCGCTCGACACGATATCGTCGCGCGTCACCCCGACGACATTCGTACCCGTGGGCGCGATGCCACGAATCAATGTGCCGGTAACAATGATGGCCTCGTCCTGCGAGCCATCCTCGGCGGGCGTCGCGTCCTGCGCTGTCGCACCCGTCGAAATCGCGAGCGCGCCGAGCGCCGCGCCTGCAAACAAGTGCCTGATGATGCTTCGGGTCATTTCGTCCTCTCCCCAAACCGCCCTGGCGGCAATTAACCGGGCCCGTTCTGCCGAGCCTTCCCAAAAGGCCGCGCGGCGTCGAGCTCCGCCTGCGCATAATCGATAAGAACTGCTCCTGAGTCAATTGCCAAATGATCATTATCGCGCTATTTCGGTCGCCACATCGCGGCGCATGGGGCAAAACCGGCTCAATTCCGCCGAAAAGCCGAGGGTTGAAAATGATTGGTTCTGATTGACTGGCAGGAAGGGCCTGCGCTAGATTTTGTTTCGACGGTCGCCCACACGCGCCGAAAATAGCCACTGGATGCGATCATAGTTGACTGTTAGTTGTTGAGCGAACGACCGGGCACATCTTTTGTACCGACCATGCGTTTCGCTCCGAAAAAAATACCAGAAGGGGAAGGATTGACATGACTGAGGTAGCAGCGGCCCGGACTCCGGAGCAGAAAGACGACTGGAAGGGCACAATTCTCGCCGGCCTCGCCAATTATATCGACGCGGGGTCGATCGTCTCCGGCGCCGCGGCGCTCGCACTTTGGCAAAGCCTCTACGGCCTCTCCGATAACCTGCTCGGCCTGATCGCCGCCTTCGGCCCCAATGCCATTGGCGCGGGCGTCGGCGCGATGGTTGGCGGCTGGCTTTGCGACAAGTTCGGGCGCAAGAAGATCTACCAGTGGGACATGCTCGTCTACGCATTCGGGATGACGATCCTCGTTTTCGCGGTGGCGCCGTGGATGATTGTCCTCGGCTTCATGATCGTCGGCCTTGCCGTCGGCGCCGACATCCCCGCCAGCTGGTCGCTGATCGCGGAGGAAGCACCCGACGAACGCCGAGGGAAGCATTCGGGCGTCGCCCAGATCCTCTGGAATCTGGGCCCGGTGGTCGTCCTGTTGATGAGCCTTGCTCTGACGGGGCTTGGGGAACTCGGCGCACGCCTCGTGTTCGCGCACCTCGTTATCATCGCCCTCGGCCTGACACTGCTTCGCCGGAAAATGCGCGAATCGAAACGCTGGGAGGAAACGCAGAAGTCGGAGGCCGCGCCGCTGCCGATTTCGACCCTGTTCAAGGGGCCCTATCTCATGTCGATCCTTGGTCTCGTCGGCATTTACGGCTTCTGGAACCTCTGGGCCGGCACGAATGGCCTCTTCTTCCCCTATCTCATGGAAACGCTTGGCGTCGCCACGCGTGCGGAAAGCATCGCCCTTCAGTGCCTGAACTTCAGTCTGACGATGGCCGCCAACTTCTTTGTATTCATGAAGCTCGCCGACAAGGTTGATCACCGGAAACTCTTCCTGATTTCGGCGGTCCTCCACGTCGTCGGCATGGCGCTCTTTGCCATCTTCCCGCTCAGCGTGCCGATCGTGCTGCTTCACATCCTGATCATCGGCACGGCCGGCGGCTTCGGCGCGCAGGCTTTCTTCCAGCTCTGGAGTGCGGAGATGTTCCCGACCGCCTTGCGCAGCACGGCGCAGGGGGTCTGCTTCGCGATCGTTCGGATCGGACTTGGCATTTTCAGCTTCTTTGTTCCGCTCCTTGCCACCGCCGACTTCACCGCGCTCGCATGGATTCTGACCGCCTTTCTTGCCGTCAGCATGTTCATCGGCTGGCTCTGGGCCCCCAGCAATGCCGGCAAGACGCTTGAGGCTCTCGAACGCGAGCAGCGTCAGGCCGCTTGAAAATGAACTCCGCCGACAAAACATGATCCGACAACGGGAGAATAATGATCATGACCGACTATGAGAGCGCTTACGCCGGGTTCGATCTCGAAACTGCGCGAAGCTGTCTCTCGCGGCCATTAAGCGAGGGCGTGAATGCGGCGGAGGAATGCTGCGATCGCTGGTGCGGGAGCGACCGCGTCGCGCTTCATTGGGCGTCCGAGGACGGACGGCGCGAAAGCTGGACGTTCGAGCAGCTTCGCGACCGGTCCTCGCGGATCGCCAATCTGCTCAGCAGCCTCGGGATCGGCGCGGGTGACCGCGTCGCCGGGCTGCTGCCGCGCACACCCGACCTGCTCGCCGTCATCCTTGCGGTCTGGCGCCTTGGCGGTGTCTATCAACCGCTGTTCACCGCTTTCGGCCCGAAGGCGATCGAGCATCGCCTCGCGACGGCGGGAACGCGCGCGATCGTCACCGACGCCGGCAATCGCGGCAAGCTCGACGGCATTGCGCACGAGGCGGCGGTCATCTGTGTCTCGGGTGCGCGGCCCGGCGACATCGATCTCAATGCAGAAATCGGCGCGCAATCCGATCATTTTGAGCCGTTACGCCGCTCGGGCGACGACCCGTTTCTGATCATGTTCACATCGGGCACGACGGGCGCACCGAAATCGCTTCTCGTTCCCTTAAGGGCGATCGCGGCTTTCGCCGGCTATATGCGCGATGCGGTGGGGCTCACCGCCGATGATCGCTTCTGGAACGTGGCAGACCCCGGCTGGGCGTACGGGCTCTATTATGCCGTCACCGGGCCCCTCGCGCTCGGCCATGCCACGCTCTTCTACAGCGGCGCTTTCACCGCGGCGAGCACCGTGGAAATCATCCGGGAATATGGCATCACCAATCTCGCCGGATCGCCGACCGCCTTTCGGCTGTTGATGGCTGCGGGCCCCGATGCCGTCCGGCCGATCAAGGGTCAAATCCACCGCGTCAGCAGCGCCGGCGAGGCGCTCAACCCGGAAGTCGCGCGCTGGTTCGACGAGCATCTCGAAGCGCCGATCCGCGATCATTACGGCCAGACCGAACTCGGCATGGTCGTTTGCAACCATCACGCGCTCGATCATCCTATTCGTTCGGGCTCAGCCGGCTTTTCGGTCCCCGGCCACCGCGTGGTGGTCGTCAGTGATGCGGGTGAAGAGCTTGGCGCGCACGAGCCGGGCGTCCTCGCCGTCGACCGCCAAAATTCGCCGCTATTCTGGTTTGGCGGCTATGAGCAGGGCAGCGGCGACGGCGATGGCCGCTATTATCTCAGCGGCGATGTCGTCGAACTCAACGAGGATGGCAGCATCAGCTTCGTCGGCCGCGCCGACGACGTGATCACCTCATCGGGCTATCGCATCGGCCCCTTCGACGTCGAAAGCGCGCTCGTCGAGCATCCGGCGGTTGTCGAGGTAGCCGTCATCGGCAAACCCGACCCCGAGCGGACCGAGATCGTCAAGGCCTTCATCGTCCTTGCGTCGGGACAGTCGGCGTCCGATGCCCTTTCCAAAGAACTGCAGCAGCATGTGCGCGCGCGCCTTTCGGCCCATGCCTATCCGCGCGAGATCGAGTTTGTCGAGGAACTGCCCAAAACGCCGAGCGGCAAAATCCAGCGCTTCCTGCTGCGCGCCCGCGAAAAGGCCGCGTAACGGATAGCCGCCGGACGATTAGTGCGCGCCGGCTGCCTTGGCCGACCTGCCCAAAAGACCGCGGGCGGCAAGCCATGCTTCGAGTGCAGCCGGCCAGTGATCGACGGGCTGGCCCTGACTGCGCATACCGAAGCCATGCTGCCCCTTCTCGTAAATATGAAGCTCGGCGGGGCGTTTGGCGGCAGTCCATTTCTCGAAGATCGCGATGCTGGCCGAGGGCGGGATGGTTCCATCGTCGGCTGCGGTCACGATGAAGGCCGGAGGCGCGTCGCCGGGAACAGCCGCACCGGCGACGAGCATGCCATAAACCGGGACGATGAAATCGGGGCGCGCATCGGAAGGGGCTTCGGTTGCCACGCCGAGCGTCGTCATTGCCCCCGCCGAGAAGCCGATCATCCCCACGCGCGCGGGGTCGACACCGAAGCGCGCCGCGTCGCGGCGAACCAGCCGGATTGCCTGGCTGGCATCGGCCAGCGCCAGTTGCCGATTGGGCTCGATCATCTTCAACAGCTCCTCGACGCCCGTGGGTATGGGAGCATCCGCCGGGCGCGGAGGCGTGCCGACCCGATATTTGAGGATGAAAGCCGTGATCCCGCGATCCGCCAGCCAGCGCGCCACCTCTTCGCCTTCCAGATCCCAGGCCAGCGCCATGAAGGCGCCGCCGGGCGCCACGATCATGACGGTTCCATTGGCCTTCCCTTCGGCGGGCCGAACCACGGTCAACGTCGGTTCGGTTACATTCGTCTTGATCCTGATCTTCGATCCGGTCGGCGCGGCCGATTCCCCGGCCTGTTCGGCTCCGGTCCAATATGTATCGGTGGGCGTTCGTTCCCAGATCCTGATTTCGCTGGACGTCTGCGAGTCCGATCGGGCGTGCGCTTCGGCCGCCCCCAGCCAAGTTGCGGCGACCGAGAGAATCATGATTGTCCAGCGTGTCGTCATCTTCCTGCTCTCCCTCCAGACCGCACGCCTGCCGCGCGCTCATTCTTTTCGGTTCCGACGCATCTTGATAGACTGCCAGGCAACTTACAAGCATTATTGACTGCTAGTGACAGGGCCCTCTAGGGTGGCCCGCGAAATGCAACCCGCAAAGGGTGTGCGAAGGGAGCGATGCATGATGCGGAAGGCAAGACATTTTCGGCGGGCGACGGGCCTCGCCCTCATTCTGGCGATCGCCGCTACTGCTCCGTTACCGGCAGCCGGACAATCGAGCGACAACCTTCTCACCGAGTTCGCCGATCCCCCCGCATCCGCGCGCCCGCGCGTCTGGTGGCATTGGATGAACGGCAATATCACCGAAGACGGGATCGAAAAGGACATCGCCTGGATGAAGCGCGTCGGGATCGGCGGGCTTCAGAATTTCGATGCCAGTCTTGCGACGCCGCAGGTGGTCGACAAGCGACTCGTCTATATGACCCCCGAATGGAAGAAGGCTTTTCGTTTTGCGGCCGAACGCGCAGATGCCGCCGGTCTCGAGCTCGCGATCGCGGCATCGCCCGGCTGGTCCGAAACGGGCGGCCCCTGGGTAAAGGCGGAAGATGGTATCAAGAAGCTGAGCTGGTCCGCCACTGTCGTAGAGGGGGGGCGGCCGTTCCGCGGCAAGCTGGCGCTACCGCCGAGCACCATCGGACCGTTTCAGACGATCGTGGAGGGCGACGAACATGGGCTTTCGCAAAAGCTCCAGGGCGTCGATGCCGTTTACCACGATGTCGCAGTCTATGCCGTGCCCGCGGATATGGCACCCGCGATCGCACCGCCCGCGGCGCGGCGCGGTGACGGCGTCGATGCCGACCTCGCGCTTCTTGTCGACGGCGACTTTTCGAAAACCATCGATCTTGGCGGTGGCACGCCGGGTAATCCGCCTTCGCTCCTCCTGACCTATAAGGCGCCGCAGCAGATTCGTTCCGCGACATTGTTGATGCATGAGATCGCTTCAATCGGGGCGATGCCGCGCTTCACGCCGAGGCTCGAGGCAAAGTCAGGCGACAAATGGGCGCCGGTTGGCACGTTCGAGTTGTCGAATGTCCCGACGACCATCGCCTTCGCGCCGATCACCGCGCGCGAGTTCCGGGTGGTATTCGATCCCTATCAGGGACCCACTGGCCCCGGTCTCGGCGCCAACGTCCCGGGCGCCATCGTGCCTCCGTTTCTGGCGGGTCCAAGCGGACCGCCGCCGGTCAAGGTAGCCGAATTGACGCTGTCCGGCGCACGCGTCATCGACCGTTATGAGAGCAAGGGGGGCTATTCGCTCACGAACAACTATTATGATTTGTCATCGACTGCCTCGTCGACGGAGGCAGGCGTAGCGCCCGCCTCGATCCACAATCTCACCGACCGGCTGCGCCCCGACGGGACGCTCGACTGGACGGTGCCTGCGGGCAAATGGAAGATTATTCGCCTTGGGTGGACGCTGACCGGCAAGACGAACCATCCAGCGCCTGCCGAGGCAACGGGTCTCGAGGTCGACAAGCTCGATGGTGCTGCCGTCGAGCGCTATCTTCGCCATTATCTCGACATGTACAAGGCGGCGGCCGGCAGCGAACTCGTCGGCGCGCGCGGCGTTCGCGCACTGCTCACCGATTCGAGCGAGGTCGGTACTTTCAATTGGACCCCGCGCATGGTCGAGCATTTCAAGCGCCTGCGAGGCTATGACCCCCTCCCCTGGCTCCCGGCGCTGACCGGCACGATCGTCGGCACACGCGCCGAGAGTGACCGTTTCCTATATGATTATCGCCGGACACTCGGCGAGCTTCACGCGAGCGAGCATTATGCGACCGTCGCGCGCATCGCGCACGAATACGGGCTTACGCTTTATGGCGAAGCGATCGAGGATCGCCGTGCGGTAATCGGCGACGACATGGCGATGCGGCGCTATGCCGACATTCCGATGGGTGCGCTGTGGGTCTGGAACGACCAGAACGGCGTCCGCCCGACGCTGCTCGGCGACCTCAAAGGGGCCAGTTCGGTCGGTCATTTCTATGGCAAGAATATCATCGCCGCCGAATCGATGACATCAGCGCTCGCGCCATGGGCGATGGGCCCCTCGGATCTTCGGCGCGTCATTGACCTCGAATTTGCGCACGGTATCAACCGGCCGGTCGTTCACACATCGGTCCACCAACCGCTCGACGACAAAAAGCCCGGGCTTTCGCTCATGATCTTCGGACAATTTTTCAACCGACACGAAAGCTGGGCGGAAATGGCGAAGCCGTGGGTCGATTATATGGCTCGCAACAGCTACCTGCTCCAACAGGGCCACAATGTCGCCGATGTCGCCTATTTCTATGGCGAGGAAGGACCGATCACGGCGCTGACGGCCTATGGCCCGCTTCCCGATACGCCGATTCGTCACGCCTATGATTTTGTAAATGCCGAAGGACTGATCGACGGGTTGAAGAACGGGTCCGACGGGCAGTTGCTTGCACCGTCGGGCGCGACGTATCGCGCGCTCTATCTCGGTGGGCGGAGCGAGCGGATGACGCTCGCCGCGCTTCGCCGCATTGCCGAGCTTGCAGAAGCCGGCGCCACGATCATCGGGCGGCCGCCCGTATCGAGCCCGAGCCTCGCCGACGACGTCAGCGAATTCGACGCGCTGGTTCGTCGGCTTTGGTCGGGCGACGATGAGACGGCAGTTGGCAAGGGGCGCGTGATCAGAGGCGCCGATGTCGACACAAGCCTCGCTCGCGCCGGGATCGCACCCGATGCCGATCTCGGCGCGGCGGCACGCGACACCATGTTCGTGCACCGAAAACTGGCAGACGGCGATCTCTATTTCCTCGTGAACCGTTCCAAATCGCCGATAAAGGTCGATGCCCGGTTCAGGGTGACGGGCAAGGCGCCCGAGTTTCTGAGCGCGATCGACGGCCGTTCGACCCCTGCCTCCTATCGCATCGATGGCGATGCTACGGTTGTGCCTGTCGCGCTCGGCGCCGAGGAGAGCATTCATATTCTCTTCCGCAAACCGGCGTCCAGCGCCTCTCGGATCGTGCCCGAGCCGAGCCTTGCCGCTCCCGTCGACCTGAATGGAACCTGGGAGGTGACATTCCAGCCCGGACGCGGCGCGCCCGCATCGACGACCATGCGCTCGCTTGCCTCGCTTTCGGAAAACGCCGATCCGGCGATCCGCTATTTCTCCGGAGAAACCCGGTATTCGACCAGCTTCAAAGCGCCGAAGTCCTATCGGAAAGGCAGCCCGCTCTGGCTGGATCTCGGTGCCGTGGGCGACATCGCCGAGGTGACAGTCAACGGCAAGCCCGTGGGGTCGCGCTGGCAAGCGCCGTTCCGTCTGGACATCGGCACCGCAGTTCGCGCGGGCGAGAATAGCCTGGAGGTCAGGGTTGCAAATCTGTGGGTGAACCGCCTCATCGGGGACGCGCAAGCCGGCGCGGAGAAGGTCGGCTTCGTAACGATCCCCACTTTTCGTCCCGATGCGCCGCTTCGCCCGTCGGGTCTGATCGGGCCGGTCACGCTCCAAGCCGAACGATAAGGCGTAGCCGTACCGGTCCGGCCCGGCGGACTGGTACGGTTGCCGACGAGGGACATCTTACCAGCACTGACCGTAAGTTTTTGGCTCCCGTACGACTTTTCTTGAATATTCGGATTTGATCGTTCAACTGTTCGCCCATTCAATCCTGCCCCCTGTGGGAATTTGAGGACGAGTTATGGCGAGCAAAGCAGTGCCGATGAAAGAAGAGCCGGTTTCGGCGAAACCGCCACGCAAGACGCAGGCGGAACGCAGCGCGGCGACACGAAAGGTATTGCTCGATGCAGCGATCAAATGCCTTTTCGAACATGGCTATGGGACGACGACCACCATTCTCGTCGCCGAAATTGCCGGCGTGAGCCGCGGAGCCATGCTGCACCAGTTTCCTTCCAAGGCCGATCTTATGACCTTTGTAGTCGAAGCGGTGTTCGAAGACGAAGTGAAGCAATATGCGAAGCTGCTGAAAAACGCCAAGGATCCGCGCGAACGCTTGCTCGCCTATCCGCTCGCGACCTGGAAACTTCAAAGCCGGCCTGCCGGAGTTGCTGTCCTGGAAATTATGCAAGGTTCGCGGAGCGATCCCGTGCTGGCGAAAAAACTCAAACCCGTCCAGTCGAAGATCGAGAAAGCGGCGATATCGACGCTCGAACGCGAATTCCCACGCGGCGTTTCCGTACCCCTCATCCAGCTCGTCGTCGGCGTCGCTCGCGGCCTTGCCATCTCGCAGGTCATCGCGCCGACGGCTCGCAGCGGGCGGGCGCCGATCGAACTTTTCCAGAAAATGCTGGATTCGGCGATTGGCGACGGCCTGCTCCGCGCGGAGAAGCCCGCCAAGAAGAAGTGAGCGCTCAATCAGCGCGATCAAATAACAAGCAATATTGACTGTAAATAGCTGGTTCGGCAATATTGGCCGCGCCGCACGATGTGCTGCGGCCTAACGAAGGATGAGGATATGAACGTCAAGTTTGCAGCCGCAGCGCTGTTACTCGCGGCCGCCCCCGCACAGGCCGCAGAACCGGCCAAGACCGATGCGGTCGCAGCTGCGCCCGCCGCCCCCGCGGCATCGCCCGCGCAACCCTTCTCGCGCGAGACGACGCTGGAGGCCTTGATGGCTCACCCCGCAGCGAAAGCCGCGACGCTAACCGTTTTCCCTGACCTCGACAAACATCCCGCCTGGGAAATGATCAAGGGCATGAGCGCAAAGCAAATCGCCGATGCGACCGGCGCAATCCCCGAGGAGAAGCTCGTCGCCCTCGACGCTGCGCTCAAAGACGTCAAATAGAGCGGACCATCTCGACGACAGATAGCGACGCCCGGTTGCGAATGGCATCCGGGCGTCTAGCTTTCACTCGGTCTGCCCGAGAAGCTCTCCCAACAACACGAAGTCGCTAGCCGAGCGCCCGACCGCGATCGGCATCAATCCATCACCGCGCCGCCACCGCTTCTCGCCATCGTCCCAGCGCGAGAAGGTTCGCGGATCGAGCTCGACAGCCACCCGAACGGTCGCCCCGGAGGCGATTTCTGTTCGAGCGAAGCCGGCAAGGCGCCAACTCTCGCGACCCAGTCGATCTGGCGCGCGGACATAAATCTGCTGGACGTCCACACCGCGGCGCGCGCCCGAATTGGTCACATCGACGAATATACGCGGCGCTGCCCCATCGTCGACAATTTCAAGGTTCGAATAATCGAACCGCGTGTAACTCAGCCCGAACCCGAAGGGGAAGAGCGGCGTCCTGCCCATGATGTCGTACCAGCGATAACCGGAATTGGCGCCCTCGACATAATCGACCGTGAATGGCGCGATGCGCGCGTTAGGCTCGCCCGCAGCCAGCGCCGCGTCGCGCGCACGAAGCTGCTCAAGTCCGCCCGGCTCGGTACGCGGCGCCTGGTCGTCGGTGGCCGGAAAGCTGATCGGCAGCCTGCCCGATGGATTGACATCGCCAAACAGCAGGCGCGCGATCGCCTCGCCTCCTCGCTGTCCCGGATACCACGCCTCCAGGACCGCAGGGACCGAAGCGATCCAGGGCATCAGCACCGGCCCACCTGTTTCAAGCACGACGATCGTACGGGGGTTGACCGCTGCGACCGCCTCGATCAGCGCATCCTGGCCGTTGGGAAGAGCAAGGGTCAGCGCATCGACCGCCTCGGTCTGCCACTGGGTCGCAAAGACGATCGCCACTTGGCTTTCGCGCGCAAGAGCGCAGGCGGCGGCAATATCGCTGCCATCCGCAAATTGGACGTCGGCGTTCGGCACGCGCTCGCGCAGTGCCTTCAGCGGCGAGGAGCAGTGGTAGGTTTCCCGGCAGAACCAGGAAGCATCGCCCGAATCGAGCGATCGTTCATAGGTCACGCCGCCAACCGACCGAACCTGCGACGACCCCCCGCCCGAGGGTACGCCGATATCGGCGCGTCCGCCGATGACGGCGATCGAGGCGATATCGGTAGCGAGGGGAAGTAAGGCGTCCTCGTTGCGGAGCAGGACGGAGCCTGCTTCGGCCACGCGTTGGGCGATGTCTCCGTTTGCACCCACATCAACCGGCTGCGGCGATGCAGGCGGTGGATTGTCGAAAGCGCCGACCGCTATCATGGCGCCGACAATCCGCCGGGCCATGTCGTCGAGACGCGCCATGGGCACCCGCCCCTCGTCGATCGCCTCGCGTAGTTTGTCGGTAAAGAAAATGGCCCCATTCAGTCGTTCGTCGAGCTCCAGGCCCGACTCCTGGTCGAGACCCGCAAGGGCCGCCTTCTCGGTCGAATGGACCGCGCCCCAATCGGACATGACCCATCCCGGAAACTTCCAGTCTCTCTTCAGAATATCGTTGATCAGTATAGCGTTTTCGCCTCCCCACTCGCCATTCACCTTGTTGTAGGAGGTCATTACCGACGCGGGTTTGCCGATTTCGAGCGCGATCTCGAAGGCCAGCAGGTCGCTCTCGCGCAAATCGACCCAGTCCATACGCGCATCGGCGATCATGCGCCCGGTTTCCTGCGAGTTCAGAGCAAGATGCTTCAGCGTTGCGGCAATATTGTTGCTTTGAACGCCCGCAACCGACGCACCGCCCAGAACCCCGGTGAGCAACGGGTCCTCGCCGATATATTCGAAGTTGCGGCCGGCCCATGGATCGCGCGTAAGGTTGATGCCGCCGACGAGCATGACGTTGAAGCCCTTCGCCTTCGCCTCGCTGCCAATCATCGCGCCGCCGGCAAAGGCCAGATCCGGATCGAAACTCGCTCCGGTGGCGAGCGAAGAGGGCAGCGCAGTTGCCGTGTCGCCGGGCCGTGCATTGAGGACGTTAGCGACCCCAAGGCTTGCATCACTGATGCGAAGATGCGGTATTCCGAGCCGCTCGATACCCTCGGTATGGCCCGAGGCCATCGTCATCCCGAGTTCCTTCGCCCGCGGTGAGATGAGCGGAAAATAGCTGATGACAAGCGACAGCTTCTCCTCAAGCGTCATCCGGGAAACGAGGCCTTCGGCGCGCTCGGACGCGTTGCGGGCGGGCGAGTCGCCCTCGCTCTTCGCCCCTTCACCGATGACGCATAGCTGTTCGGAATTCATCATCTCTCCACTTGTCGATTGCCAACGGCGCACGCTAGGACCATTCGAACATATTAACAAGCATCTTTGACTGTTTGTTTCCAGCAGATTCAGACATTGGACCGGGCGACCCTGGACACCTGCGCACTTTCGGGCCGCCCAGTCAGGCGCAACACTAAACAGTCAGTATTGCCTGCATGTTATCGCGCTGCTACAATCGAAAGGAGAAAATGACGTGGGCAAATGCCCCGCGCACGTTCCACCCCTGGACGCCAGACAGGCAGGGGCCACGACTGGAGAGACGATGTCACGGCTGTTTCACACTACGCTTGCGCTTCTGATAGTCGCGACTGCGCTTCCCATCGCCATCGCGCCGCGGGCCGCGGCACAGGCCGACACTGTGCGCGGAGAAACGCTCTTCAAGCAGCGCTGCGCCATGTGCCATAGCCTTAAGGGCAAAGGCGGAAAGCTGGGTCCCGACCTGACCGCCGTTGTGGGCCGGAAGGCGGGAGCAGGCAGTTTCGCTTATTCGCCCGCGATGAAGGCCTCGAAAATCGTCTGGAAGCCGGCGTCGCTCGACACATTCCTTGCCGCTCCCATGAAGATGATCCCCGGCAGCCGAATGGCGATCGCGGTCTCCAAGCCCGAGGAGCGAAAAGCGCTCATCGGCTATCTGGCCGAGGCCAAGTAGGGACGTTCAAACAAGGGTGCTCGTCCCCTCGGCCGGGACGTCCGCGCCCTAAGGTCAGGACCCATTAATTCCGCGATCGAGGTTTGAAGCGATTTTGCTCAGGGCGAGGAGGAAAGGCGAAGGAATATGTCAATATTTCAAGGCTTTTCGACGCTGCCATGGGCAAAATCGATCAAATCGCGCAGGGACGCCGAAATGGCTTCGATCTCGAACCTTCGCGGCCTTGCGGGTAGCGATGCTACCCGCTGCACCCCCAAAGGCCCGATATCTTCGCCATTTCGACGCCTCGATCGTGGAATTAATGGGTCCTGACCTTAGAGTAAGCGGGCCCCGCCGCCGCGAACGATCGCGCAGCCATAGGCGTCGAGCGTGATCGCGCCATCCGCCGTGTCGATCACCTGCGGCTCGCTGCCCGTATTCTGATAGAAGCGCAGCGAGCCCCCGGGACCCGTGCGCGAGCTTTGTTCCACGCCCGGTGGCAGCGGTAGCGGCACGATCCCCGCTTCGGCAAAAAGAGGCTCGAAGAGGCTCGAGACGAGCTCATGGGTGAGATAGGTGCCCACATATATGACGGCCCCTTTACCCACCGGGCGGCGGGTGATCGCAGGCTCGTTCGCCAAAAATCGCGAGGCCCACCGCCCGATGACTTCGGTTCCATCCGCGGGTTCGAGCGTTTCGTAACCGCGGGCAGCCTTGATTTCGGCGCCGCCGATTTCGATGAAATGTTCCCGCCGGGCGGACTCGGCGGTGCGCCCGCTCTGCATATTCTCGACCTGAAAAACCGGACCCGACAGCACCGAGGCGGCCCCCGGTGCCGGAAGCCTGCCATATTCGCCGACGCGGACACCGCAAAGAGGAGCGAGCGGTCCGGGGGGCGTCGAGGTAAGGATGTGGTTATTGACGTCGCGAGTGGCGGTCCGCGCGCCGACGACGACAATTCCCCCGCGTTCGGCGAACCGCTCGAGCTTTTCGGTCCACCGCTCGTTCCAGATCGCAAGGTGCGGCACGAACGCGATCCGCGCGCGGTTCAAATCGTCGCCCGGCGCGGCGAAGCCGCAGGCGACATTGCGCAGGTAGCAATAATGATGCAGCGGCACCGAAAGCTCGGTCAGCCCCGGAAGCCCCAGCGAGAAAGTCGATTGGGCGATCTCATTCTCCCAATCGGCCGCAAGGATGGCGACGTCCATGTCGACGCTGCTGCCCAATATGTCCGCACGCACCGCCTTCAAGCTGGCGACCGTTTCCTTGATTTCGGCAAAGCGGCGGCGCGGGACGCGATCATGGTCGAGCACACCCATCCAATAGGCCTCGGCGCCGTACCGAGCGCTGGTCCAGCGAAACCACACTATGCCGTCGGCGCCGCGTGCCACGGACGAGAAGGCAAAGCGCTTGATCTCGCCGGGCTCGAGGTTCGGAATCGCGAAGCCGGGATGAGCCCCGGACCCCAGTTGCAGCTCGGGGACTATGAAATTTCCGCTCCAGCCGCGAAAATGGTCGAGCTGCATGGCCTGCGCGTAGCCGAGTCCGGCTTTCATGAACTCGTCGCGAAGTCCGGGATAGAGATCGGTTCCCAGAAAATCGAGGTCCGAACCGAAACTGCGCAAATCGGTGTCGTTGAGACGGCCGATATTGTGAAAAATGAACCATTGCGCGTTCGCTGCGCGCAATATTTCGACCTGATCGCGCTGGAAAGCCTGGGTAGCTTCGGTAAGAAAACGCCGATAGTCGAGGAGATGCGAGGGATCGGCCGAAGCCGGACGATTGTTGATCGGGGTTTCGACTTCGGCAAAGCTCGCATATTGCCGGTTCCAGAAGATGGTCCCCCAGGCGCTGTTGAGCGCATCGATATCGCCATAACGCCCTTCGAGCCAGGTTCGGAAACCCTGCTGCGCAGCCTCCGAATGCGTTTCGGAAAAATGGGTATTGAGTTCGTTGTCGGTCTGCCAGCCGGCGACATGCTTGTTGTCCCGATAGTGATCGGCGAGCGCCTGCGTAATCCGCCGGCTATGCTCGCGAAACAGCGGGCTTGTGACATCGGCATGCTGCCGCGAGCCATGCCGCAGCGGTCGCCCATCGGCATCGACGCGCAAGATTTCCGGATGCCGCTGCGTAAGCCAGCGCGGCGGTGTCGCTGTGGGTGTGCAGAAGATCGTGTCGATCCCGTGGGCGCCAAGAACCTCGATCGCCTCGTCGAAAAGCGAAAAGTCGAACCGCCCTTCCTCGGGCTCGATCACGCTCCAGGCAAACTCGCCCATGCGGACGGTCTCGATCCCCGCCTCGGCCATGAGCCGGGCGTCCTCGGCAAGATGCGCCCTCTCCTCCTGCTCGGGGAAATGGCACACACCGATCAGGAAGCGGTCGATGGGCAGCGGGCGCCACGGGTTTGCTGCGTCGGTCATTGTTTCACACCTGTCGTCGGTTGACGGTCGCAGCCCGATGGGACGAGACCGATAGTCCAGGCAAGCGCCTGTTCCATGAAGCGAAGATTGTCGGGATCGCGGTAGGTTTCGGGGCGATGCCCGATGGCTGTGTAGAAGGAGCGGCCACGCCCGACGCAGCGGGTCCAGGCAATCGGATGATCGCCCATCCGGAGCTCGCGAAACTTGCTTACCGGCGCATAGCTCGCTTCGTCGAGCGTGAGCAGGACCGTCGTTCCGGGGCCGCGCGGGCTCTTGGCAAAGCTGTACCACTCCTCGAGCATCGTCCAGTCGGCGGACAGTCCGGCCGTGATCGGCGAGGCACTATCCTCGATCCGTATCCGGGCCTTTTGATGGTGGTCGGCGTGTCCGATGAAGCGGGCTCCGATGAGCGTGTCGGCGTACCAATCCCAGATATAGAGCGGATCGCCCCCCGATCCGTGCGCCGCGGCAAAACCACCGCCCTCCTCGACAAAGGAGCGGAGCGCAGCGCGCTGACCAAGCGTCAGGACGTCGCCGCTGACATTGTTCCAGAAGACAGCCTTGAATTGGCGGAGATTGGCCGCCGTTATATCGCCGGGATCGCTGGTGAAAACGAATGTCCAACCGCGCTTGGCAGCAATGGCACGAAGCGACTCTTCCGCCGCTGCGACCGAAGGAGCGTCGCGATAGCCGCTACTATGCTCGAAAACGAGCATGGCCGCACCCTCAGCAGGGACCGGGAGAGGCGCCTCGTTGTCGCCGCGATAGCGTGCACAGCGCCGCTGGCGTTGCTCACGCCCGATGGGCAGACGGCCAAGCGACTGATCGAGACTATCCAACCGCCCAACGTCGAAGCCGAACGCCTTGGCCGCCCACCGCGGCGAAATGATCGTCGCGAAGCTCGGCGCCTCGTCGCGCAGGAGCATCGGCGGGAGCTTTGCGAGCAGAGCGGAATCTTCGAGCAACTCTCGCGCCGATGGATCGATCAGCAGGTCGAAGAGCGGCGTATCCAACGAATAAGGGGTCGTCGCGAGCGGACAATCAATCGCCGCCTCGGCCGCCCGCACCCCCGCTGGGGATGCGATTCCGGCGACCGACAGAACAAGCGCGAGACAGACGGCCGCGATTCTCATGCGCGGGGTCCCCGCATTGCCCGCTGCCGCCGATAGGCAAGGACGCGTACAATGCGCCGATGCGTGTCCCCGGCGATCGGATAGAAGGCGATCGCCGCGACGCTTGCCGCGAATAGCAGGAACGGCCCAAGCCCGTAGAGCAGGACGATGCCTTCGAGCGTTTCCGCCGTCTGCGGACGGTTTGGGACATAGCCGATCCAGCCCATGATGATGCCGATAAGGCCGGTTCCGACGCCGAGTGCCACTTTCTGCGAGAAAGCAATCAGCCCGAAAATCGCCCCCTCACCGCGAATGCCTGTTTTCCATTCGCCAAACTCGACCGTGTCGGGGAGCATCGACCAGAAGGTCAGGATGAACGCCGAATTGCCGATGCCGACGAGAACCAGCGGCGTCCAGAGCGCCGCGCCGCCGCGCGGTGCGACGAGGAGGATGAAGAGATAGGCCGCGAGGTTGAACATGGCGCCAGTCACCCAGACGAAGCGCTTGCTCGTCCGCCGCGCGATGATCATCCACGGCAGCATCGCGAGCGCCGCCGCCCCGAGCGTGACCACAAGGCCCGAGGTCACTGCGGCTTCGGAGCCGACCCAATATTTAAGATAATAGATGAGCGCCTTACCCGACATCGTATAGCCGGTAAGCCCCGCGACCGTCGCCACGAGAAGCGCAAGAAAGGCGCGATTATGCCGTACGATCGCGACCATATCGCCAAAGCCGGGATGCTTTTCGGCTATATCGGTGACCGCTTCGCGCGTCGTCGCGAAGGTGATCAGCAGGATGACCGTGGCGATCGCCGAATAAAGAACGCTCACCAGAAAGAAGCCGCCCTGCCCCCCGCCGAAGGCCTTGGCGAGTGGCAACGTCAGCGATGCCAGAAGAAGGCCGCAACTGATGGCAAAGAGCATGCGCGCCGCAGCAAGCTGCCCGCGCGCGTCGCTATCCTGCGTCATCTGCGCCGACAGAGCGATATAGGGAATATTCACGAAGGTGAAAACGGTACGGTAGATGAGGTGCGTTGCGAAACAATAAGCGACCAGCGCGCCGCCGCTGAGCCCCAGCGGCAGGAACATGGCGGCGACCGAAAGCCCGAGCGGAATGGAGCCGAACAGGAGATAGGGGCGGTAGCGTCCCCAGCGGCTCTTTGTCCGGTTGGCGATAAGGCCGATGACGGGATCAGTAATCCCCTCCCAGATCAGCGCGACCATGATGATCAGCCCCGCCGTGCCGGCGTTGATCTCGAGAACGTCGGTGTAGAAATAGAGGAGGAAGAGCGAGGCGAAAGTGAAGCTGAGGTTGAAGGCAAAGTCACCCGCGCCATAGGCAATGATCCGACCAAGGCCGAGGCGCGGCGCCCCATCAGCGACGGGCGACGGGATCGCCTCGGACAATTTGCTCACATCATCTCTCCCGTAACATGCCGACGCCCGCCTCGTCGGCGGTGCGACGCGGCTATCCTCAATAGGTGGTGCGGCCGCCTGACGTGTCGAACACGGCGCCGGTCGAAAAACTGCACTCCTCCGATGCCAGGAAACAGATCATGGCGGTCGTTTCTTCGGTCTTGCCGAGCCGACCCATGGGAATCTTCGAACGCATGAAGTCGATCTGGCTTTGCGGCATCTGCGCGAGCAGCGGGCTGTCGAAAACCGCCGGGGTCACGGCGTTGACAAGGACGCCCGCGGTCGCGAGCTCCTTACCGAGCGACTTTGTGAAAGCGAGCACGCCCGCTTTCGACGCCGAATAGGCGGACGCATTGGGATTGCCCTCCTTTCCGGCCACGGACGCAACATTGATGATACGACCATAGCCGCGCGCCGCCATCGCGCCGGCAAGCGCGCGGCAGCAATAGAAGGTTCCCGAAAGGTTGATGTCGAGAACCTTCTGCCAGCCTTCGAGGGGGAATTCGGTAACCGGGGTGGTCGGCCCGGTGATCCCTGCCGAATTGACGAGTATGTCGATCGAACCTGCCGCGGCCAGCGTCTCTGCGGCCGCCGTTTCGACCGCCGACCAGGAAGAAATGTCGACAAGGATCGCCGCCAGGGCACCCAGCTCTTCAGCGGCGCCATCGAGCGCCTCGCGGTCGAAATCCCAAAGGACCACCCGCCCTCCCTCGTCCGTGATGCGCCGTGCCACATCAAGACCAAGGCCCGACGCGCCGCCGGTGATGACCGCAACCCGTCCTGCAAAGCGCTCAGCGAATATCGTCATTTCTTCCATCCTGTTCCATGCGATCCGCGCGCGGATCGTTTATTCGCGGCGTTCCCTGGCCGCCTGCTTTCGCTATTCGATGAACTCGGCGACCGTTCGCCGCCGCCCGATGAAAAAGGCGTCGGCTGCAAGCGCGAGCGGCGCCGCGTCGACCTCGCATTCGCCGCTCCGAACCAGCGCGGCGAACCGCCGATAGATGGACGGATACTCCCGACTCGGTCCAATATTCTGGCGGGAGCCCGCAAGGACGAGTTCGGCACCGCCCATCGCGAGCGAGACGGTACCTACGTCGGTTACGACGTCGATCGACCAGGTTTGCTGGCCCTCCTGCAGAAAGTCGAGGACGGCGTGAAACTGCCCGCTCATACCCACCCGCCCGGATAGCTCGGCAGCAACCGGCGTTGCGCAATTGGCGGGCACATCGAGCCGTGCCTCGGTGAGCACGATCCGGTCGGGGAGTATGCGCGTCAGGATCGACAGCGCGTTGATTCCGGGATCGAACACGCCGAGCCCGCCCGGTTCCCATATCCAGGTCTGGCCCGGGTGCCACTCGCGAACATTCTCGCACCAGCGCATCCGCACCTCGCGCACCCTCTTGCCGGCAAGCCAGCCGCGAGCCGGATGAACCGCCGGAGCGTGCTGCGAATGCCAGCCGGTATAAAGCGTCACCATCTGGCGCCGCGCAATCCGTTCCAGCTCGGCAAGCGCGGACAGGCTTGCCGCAGGCGGCTTCTCCAGCAGGACATGCTTGCCGGCGAGAAGCGCCGCGCGCGAAATATCGAAGCGCAGCTGGGGCGGCGTATTGACGGCAACTGCGTCGAATTGTTCGGCCGCAAGAGCGGCTTCAAGGTCGGGATAGGCCGGCACGCCCACAACGCGGCTGCGCGGCGAAACGCCTGCGACAAGCTCGAAATCGCGGTCGGCGGCAATCGAGGGAATATGCTGGTCGACGCTGATCTTGCCGAGACCGACGAGGGCGATACGAATGGCCATCAGTGGTTGTCCCGCGGCACGCCAAAGCGCGTGCTGATGCGCTGGAACGCCTCCGCGCCCTCGAGAATAGCGCCCTCGCTCAAATGGCCGACGCTGCTGCGCTGCAAAGCCTGCCATGGCGTTTGCGAAGGCGGGTAGCGATAACCCCGGTTCGCCTCCAGCGCTGCCCGTCGGCGCGCTATCTCTTCGTCCGATACGAGCAGATCGACGCGGCCGGCGACCAGGTCGACCCGCAGCCGGTCGCCCGTCTCCAATATGGCAAGATTCCCCCCCGCAGCCGCCTCGGGCGATGCGTTCAGAATCGACGGCGATCCCGACGTACCCGACTGACGGCCATCACCGATACAGGGCATCGACCGAACACCCTCTCGAATGAGTTTTGCGGGCGGCTGCATGTTGACGACCTCGGCCGCCCCCGGATAACCGATCGGTCCGGCGCCACGCATCACGAGGATGTCTGCGGCGGTGATCGCCAACGCGGGATCGTCGATCCGCGCGTGATAATCTTCCGGCCCGTCAAAGACGACCGCCCTGCCCTCGAATGCATCGGGGTCGTCGGGATTGGAGAGGTATCGATCACGAAACTCCTCCGATATAACGCTCGTCTTCATGATCGCTGAGTCGAAAAGATTGCCGGTGAGGACGAGGAAGCCCGCGCGCGCCTTGAGCGGCGCGCCGAACGGCCGGATCACCTCGGGCAGGACCGTCTCGGCGCCGCGGCAATTTTCGCCGATCGTCTTGCCATTCACCGTCAAAGCCTTCTCGTTGACAAGACCGGCACCGATCAGCTGCGCAACCACCGCGGGCACCCCGCCGGCGTGATGGAAATCCTCGCCGAGATATTCCCCGGCCGGCTGGAGGTTGACGAGCAAGGGGACGTCGTGGCCGACGCGCTGCCAGTCTTCCAGCGGCAGATTTATACCCGCATGGCGCGCGATCGCAGCGAGATGAATGGGCGCATTGCTCGATCCGCCAAGCGCCGAATTGACGACGATAGCGTTGTGAAAGGCATCTTTGGTCAGAATGCGCGACGGCCGAAGATCCTCACGTACCATATCCACAATGCGCAGCCCGGTCCGGTAAGCCATTTGCGCGCGCTCGCGATAGGGCGCGGGAATGGCGGCCGATCCGGGAAGCTGCATGCCGAGCGCCTCGGCGAGCGAGTTCATCGTCGTCGCCGTTCCCATGGTATTGCAATAACCCGGCGAAGGAGCAGAACTCGCCACCAGGTCCAGAAACTCGGCATAGTCGATCTCACCCGCCGCCATCCGCTGGCGCGCTTCCCAGACGATGGTTCCCGATCCGGTACGGCGGCCGCGATGCCAGCCGTTGAGCATCGGTCCGACCGATAGGGCAATCGCGGGAATGTCCACCGTCGCTGCCGCCATGAGCAGCGCGGGCGTGGTCTTGTCGCAGCCGATCGTGAGAACGACGCCGTCGAGCGGAT
>JBGTUD010000012.1:0-27263 GCA_041939405.1 Sphingopyxis sp.
AACCCAACCTCGTCGTCGAATTCTATTCGCGCTGATCGGGCGGACCATCGCAGAAACAAAACAGGGCGGTCCGGCAACGGGCCGCCCTTTTTTCATCCGCTGCGCACCGACGCGCGCCAAGCGCATCCGTCGCACCCCGCCGCTCCATGGGGTCAGGCGGCGCAATTCTTGGCCAACCCCGAAAAAAGCGATGGATTACAGATGTTCGGGAAAGATGATGGTGCACCCAAGATGACGAAGATGAGAACTGGTCAATCGTCGTGTAACGCCAATGGTTGTGGCGTCTTCGCACTCCACTTCCAGCGTTCAACATTTTGAACGCCCGCCCTGAAAGCAGCCGATAGACGCGTGCGCGCACTCGGTCAGTCGTCCGTTCACGCGGCCGCTAGTTGCGCGTCATTGGCGCACTTCGTAAACTACGGCAATGTAGACAAACCGCCCGAATATAGGGTCCTTGGACGACAGCGACTCTCCACAAATTACGCGATCATCCGAAAGCAGACCAGGATGATTTCGAGCTTTGGCTCGGGCGATCGGCAGCGACAAGCGGCTGACCACGCTGCCTCGCATCGCCAGGCGACAGGTAGGATTGATGGTTCGATAATTGGCGAAACGATACTGCACAACGTGCGACTTCGCCTGACATGTATCGGGTTGCTCACAGAGCCAATAATCAATAGTTTCGCTGTTGGGGCCCACAGAGTGCGGCGGGACTATTCGATCTGTGGAGGGGGCCAACGTGAATGTGTTCGATCTCGATATGCGGCTGGTCGAACGTTATCAGGAATTCACGCGCTCATTCACCTCGGTCCGCGCACCGGATCTAAAGGCGAAGATCGACGAGATATACGCGAGCGATGCCTTTTGGCCTGAGCCGCTGATTGGATTGAATCCGAACTTCCGGCCGGCCCAGGAAACGCTGGAGGCGCTTGCTGCCAAAGGCGCGGTCGATGCGGTCCTGCCGCATATTTTTGCTGCGGGTGATCCGCGGCAACCGATCCGTTTGCACCGGCATCAGGAACAGGCGCTGTCGAAGGCGCAGCAGCACAAGAACTTCATCGTCACGACAGGCACCGGATCGGGAAAGTCGCTCTGCTTCTTCGTGCCGATTATCGATCACATCCTGAGAGCCCGACGGGCGGGTGAACCGCAGCGGACGCGCGCCATTATTATCTACCCAATGAACGCGCTCGCGAATTCGCAGCGTGAAGAGTTGGAAAAGTTCATCGGCGAGTGCGGTCTCCCGGACGAAATGCGGCCTACGTTCCGGCGCTATACCGGGCAGGAGCAGGAGAGTGAGCGTCGGGCGGCAGCGACCGAGAAGCCGGACATCATCCTCACGAACTTCATGATGCTCGAGCTGCTCATGACGCGGCAGGATGAGCTCGATCGCTCAGTCATCGAGAACATGAGCGGCCTCGAATTTCTCGTACTGGATGAGCTACATACATATCGTGGCCGGCAGGGTGCCGACGTTGCCATGCTCGTCCGACGCGTTCGCGAGCGCGTCGGATCAAAGAAAATGCTCTGCATCGGCACTTCGGCGACCATGGCATCCGGTGAGGAGGATGCAGGGCGGCGCGCGGTGGCAGATGTTGGCACTCGCTTGTTTGGAAGCGCAGTGTCGCCCGACGATGTGATCACGGAAACGCTCGAGCGCCGAACGATCAAGCCAGCCAACGAAGCGGAATACCTTCGAGCTCTGCGAGCAACTGTGACCAACCCTCCCCAGCACGCGACCGCTGACGGCTTTGAAACCGACCCGTTGGCGGTCTGGATCGAGGAGAATGTGGGGCTCGATCTCGGTGAAACTGCCAAGCGCAGACCCCCGATGACGTTGACCCAGGCCGCGAAAAACTTGGGAACTCAAATCGGTCTCGACGAAGATACGTGCCGCGCTGCGCTGGTCCAGCACCTCGTCGCAATGAGTGACAGCAAGGGCACTTCCGATCGGGCTTTCATGGCGTTCAAGCTGCACCGCTTCATTGCGGGTGCCGGCCATGCGCATGCGACGTTGGAACCGGCCGGTCGGCGCACCGTGTCGCTTTCAGGCGAGAAGTTCGACCGTGAAACGCCCGATGCGCGTCTCTATCCGCTATTCTTCTGTCGAGAGTGCGGTCAGGAGGTTCATAGCGTATCGATCGACGACGAGGGACAGGTTCTCCCGCGGTCGATCGACGTAACTCCCGAAGACGAACCCGATCTGGAGGGAAGCTGGAACGGATTTCTCGTGCCAGATGCGGCGGGTGACCTGGCCTTCAGCGGTAGCATCGAGGACTATCCCGACGCCTGGTTGGAGGAGGGCAAATCCGGTCTTCGGCTCAAGGCAAGTCACCGAGGCAAGCACGAAGCTCGTCTGATGTTTCTCGCGCACGATGGTCGCGAGAAGGGTGAACCCACTGGCGTTCGCTCCTGGTTCTTTCCAGGAAAGTTCCGGTTCTGTCCGCACTGCGGCTACGAGCCGGCCCCTCAAGCGCGCGATATCAACAAACTGGCCGGCCTGTCGTCGGAGGGGCGAAGCTCTGCAACCACGATGATTACAACCGCGGCGCTCGACTGGATGGATCGCGCCCAGACTCCGGAAGACAGACATCGTCGGAAGCTGCTGGGCTTTACCGACAATCGGCAGGATGCCGCGCTCCAGGCCGGACACTTCAACGACTTCATTTTCGTCACGCTCCTGCGCGGCGCCATGTTGCGTGCCGTAGACCGAGCTGGTGCAGAAGGCCTGAGCCACGAGGAGTTTGGCAACGCCTTGCGCAGGGCGCTCGGTTTCGAACCGGAGGACGACAAGCGCCGCGGCGAATGGATGCTGGACAGCGGCCGCCGCGACTTCGCGGCGCTCGATGATGCCAAACGCACCATGAACCGGGTGCTCGCGCATCGGTTGTGGACCGATCTGCGCCGGGGCTGGCGCTACACCAATCCCAACCTCGACCAGCTCGGGCTTCTCCGTGTTGTATATCCCGGGATTGCATTGCTCGCCGGCGACGAAGCCGCTTGCGCCGGCGTAGGACTGCAGGCTGAACTGACCGACGCGGAGCGCAGGGGCTTCGCCTTGCTTTCGGGACTGGCTAGCGATGTCAGGGAACAAGTGTTCGTGCGCCTGTTCGATGCGATGCGTCAAGGACTTGCAGTCGCCGTGGACGCGCTTGACGCAACCGATCTCGACCAGGTCGCTGAACGCTCGCGCCTCCTGCTCAAAGACCCTTGGGCCATCGGCAAGGAAGAGCGAGAAAATCTCTCGCGAGCAGGCACGCTGGTCGTCGGAAGCGAACGAAAGAAGGGCGAACGTGACGTAATTCGGGCGACCGGCCGCAGTGTGCTGGGGCGCGAGATCGGCAAGCGGGCGGACGCCAGCGGCCTCTCTATTCCCGACCGCGAAGCCCTGATTACCGCGATGCTGCGCGCGGCGGAAAGTCACTACATCGTTCGCAAGTTCGCGACGCGAGACCTCACCGGATGGCGGCTCGCCCCGGATGCGGTGCGGCTTCATCGCGGGGCGGGCGAAACCAGGCCCGGACAGGACAATGCCTTCTTCGCGCAGCTCTACTCGGACGTGGCGCTGCGCCTTGCCGACACCGGCGCATTGCCGTTCGGCTTCGAGGCGCGCGAGCACACTGCACAGGTCAAGAGCGAGGTTCGCGAATGGCGCGAAAATCGCTTTCGCTATGGCCCCAGCGATATCGCACAGATCGCCGAAGACATTGTAGCCATGCGCGACGAAGGCGAGCCGCAGGATTTTCTTCCGGTGCTTTTCTGCTCGCCGACGATGGAGCTCGGCGTCGACATTTCGCAACTGAACTTCGTCTATCTGCGCAACGCGCCGCCGACTCCTGCGAATTATGTCCAGCGGGCCGGCCGCGCGGGGCGTAGCGGTCAGGCGGCCTTGGTCGTCACCTACTGCGCCGCCCAGAGCCCGCACGATCAATATTACTTCGAACGACGCAGCGACCTTGTCGCCGGTATCGTCCGCCCCCCGGCGATTGATCTGGCCAACCCCGATCTCCTGGCGGCACACGTCCAGGCAGAGTGGCTGGCCGCCTGCGTGAAACCACTCCAGGCGGCAATTCCCGCGAACCTCGAACTAGTTGAAGGGCTCCCATTGTCGCAGGAGCTTGCCGCTGCCGCATCTGACGCGAGCGCCGATCAAATCGCGCGCAGTCGCGCGATTGCAGCGATCCGGTCGGCCGTCGACGACAGGTCCCTCGAAGCTGAAGGGCTGGGCACGGTCGAAGCTTTCGTCACCCGGCTCTGGCGCAATGCACCAGAGGCATTCAGCCTGGCGTTTGACAGGTGGAGGAAGCTTCGTCGGTCGACTCAGGAAGAACTCGAAGCGGCCCAAGAAATCACCCGCCGCATGGGTCTATCTCAGGAGCAGCGCGCCGAGGCAGGGGCACGCCAGCATCGCGCAAACAAGCAGCTCGAACTGCTCGATAGTGGACGAGCCAGCAGCGGGTCGGATTTTTACTCCTATCGGTATCTGGCCACCGAAGGCTTTCTGCCGGGCTACAACTTTCCGCGTTTGCCGCTCTACGCGTTCATCGATGCCGAGAGAGGCTCGACCATGCTTCAACGGCCGCGCTTCCTCGCCATCGCCGAGTTCGGGCCGAACAGCCTGGTTTATCACGAGGGCAAGGCGTATCGTTGCAACCGTGCCAAGCTCCCGGCGGGCACGCGCGACGAGGGTGGAAATCTCGCAACTCGCACGCTGACGTGCTGCACGGAATGTGGCGCAGCCCACGACGACGAAACGCAGGAGCGCTGCGTCGTGTGCGCTTCATCGCTGACGAGCGAGGGGCGCCTGTCGAAGCTTTACCGTATCGAGAACGTCGAAGCTGTTCCGGGAGCGCGTATCACAGCGAATGATGAGGATCGGCAACGGCGCGGTTTCGACGTTCGGACAATCTTCACTTGGCCCGAGGGCGGTCAGAAGGAGCTGGTGCTGGGCGACAACGAGGGCGCGCTCGTCACCTTGCGATACGGACCGCAGACCTTGCTGGCGCGCGCCAACCTAGGCCTTCGCCGCCGCAAGGCACAGGAGGTGACCGGCTTTGACATAGACACCCTGACCGGCCGCTGGCTGAAAAATGACGACGGCAGCGAGGATGAAGGGGCGGACATCGATCCTAGAAGCGCGCGCCGCCAGTCGATTGTCCCTATGGTGGAGGACACCAAGAATGCCTTGCTGGTGCAGTTCGCACCGTCGCTCGGATTCGGTCCGGTGCAGATGGCGACGCTCCAACATGCTCTGGTTCGTGCCATTGAGACACTGCATGTGCTCGAGACCGGCGAGCTGCTCGGCGAACCACTACCGACGCGCGACAACCGCAGGGCGATTTTGCTCTACGAGGTATCCGAGGGCGGCGCGGGCGTGCTCAAGCGGCTGATGGCGGGGCCGAGTGCCTGGCGTGCACTGGCGGAGGCCGCGCTTGATCTTATGCACCTTGAACGTGGCAAGGACGGCGCGTTGCACGATGGCGAGAATGCCTGCGTGGAGGGCTGCTATCGATGCCTGCTGTCCTACTACAACCAGCCGGACCACGAGTTGATCGAGCGAAGTGATAGTCAGGTCCAGGGGTTGCTGGACCGGCTGACCCGCTGCGATCCGATGGCCGGTGGGCCGCCCCCTCCCGGCGGTGAGGGGTGGCTCGCGGCACTCGAACGCTGGGGCGCTCCGACACCAATGGCCGAATCCGTTGCAGGAGCAGATTACCCGCTGTGCTGGCCGGGCCTGATGGTTATGGCGACGATCGGTCCGCCCCCTCCCGGACTGGCAGACCGCTGTGCCGACATGGGGCGGCTGCTTATCGAATTGCCCGAACGGCCTGGAGACACGATGCCCACCGAACTCGCCGCCGCCCTTGGAGTTGGTGAATGATCCTCTCGCAATTGCAGACCGGCGACCTCGTGAAAGCACGAGGGCGCGACTGGATAGTGCTCGACAAGCAGGAGCAGGCAGGATTGCTGCGCGTCCGCCCGCTGTCGGGCTCCGAGGAGGACGCGATCACCATTGCCCCGACGCTCGAACGCCGGCCCGTATCGAGCACCTCGTTCGGCCTGCCGAGCCCGGATCGGCTCGATACGCAGGATGCCGCGAGGCTGCTCGCCGATGCCCTTCGCCTCTCGCTTCGTCGCGGTGCGGGGCCATTCCGTTCGGCAGCACACCTCGGCGTGGAGCCGCGTGCTTACCAGCTCGTGCCGCTGCTCATGGCCCTGCGCCTTGACACCAAGCGCCTGCTGATCGCCGACGATGTCGGCATCGGCAAGACGATTGAGGCGGGGATGATCCTGCGCGAGCTGGTTGATCGCGGCGAGGTCGACCGGTTCACCGTGCTGTGCCCGCCGCACCTCGTCGACCAGTGGATCGCCGAGCTGGCCGAGAAGTTCGACATCGATGCCGTCGCCGTCACCTCTTCGCGCGCCCGCGCGCTCGAACGCGGTCTGTCGCTCTCGGAAAGCATCTTCGGCGTCTACCCCTACACGGTGGTCAGCCTCGACTACATCAAGGCCGACACGCGGCGCGATGCCTTCGCCGACGCCTGCCCGGGCCTAGTCATCGTGGATGAGGCTCATACCTGCGTCGGCGGCACCGAGCGCGGCACCCAGCAGCGCTTTGCCCTGCTCCGACGCCTCGCCGAGGACCAGAGCCGCCACATGCTGTTGCTCACGGCGACCCCGCATAGCGGCAACCAGGACGCCTACGCCCGACTGCTGAGCCTGTTGCACCCGGAATTGGCCGCCGAACCGCCAGGGTCAGATGCCAACGCACTCGAACGCTATCGCCGACGTCTCGCGCAACACTTCGTCCAGCGCCGCAGACCCGACATCATGGACAACTGGGGTGCCTCCCGCGCTTTCGCCAGGCCGATGAAGCTCGATGCGCCCTATACGCTCACTGGCGATTTCCAACGATTCCAGGAAGACGTGCTCGACTATTGCGTCGGCGTCGCCACGCGGTCCGACGGGGAGCGTGCCCGCCGTCTCGCCTTCTGGGGCACACTCGCGCTGATGCGTTGCGTCGGCTCGTCCCCAGCTGCTGCCGCGAGCGCGCTCAAGAACCGACTTGCCGGCATGGCCGACGAGACTGCGCTCGAGAATGCTATCCTCGACGAAGAGGAAGGCCAGCTCACTGAAAGCGACGTCGAGCCCGCAACTGCACCCGATCCCGAGGAAGCCGAAGCGCTGACCAAACTTGTCGCGCAGGCGGAAAATCTTGCCGCGCGGCCGCAGGACGATCCCAAGTTACGCTACTTAGTTCAGCATCTTAAGGACCTTCATGGCAAAAGGGCGCGACCGGTTGTGTTCTGCCGCTTCATCTCGACTGCGGAAGCCGTCGGCGAGGCGCTGCGCCAGCAGTTCAAGAAGCACACGGTGGAGATCGTCACCGGCCGCCTCACGCCAGAGGAACGCCGCGTGCGGGTGGAGGCGCTTGCCGATCACCATGACCGTATTCTCGTCGCCACCGATTGCCTGTCGGAAGGCATCAACCTGCAGGCGCTGTTCAACGCCGTGGTTCACTACGACCTCAACTGGAATCCCACCCGCCACCAGCAGCGCGAGGGCCGTGTCGACCGGTTCGGCCAGCCGGAAAAGGAAGTCTGGTCGGTGATGATGTTCGGCGAGAACTCGATGATCGACGGCGCTGTGTTGCAGGTCATCACCCGCAAGGCCGAGCACATTGCCCAGGCCACCGGCGTCACCGTGCCGATCCCGGAGGATTCCGCCAGTGTCACCAACGCGCTGATGCAGGCCATGCTGTTGCGTTCCAGCAACCCGCGTACACAGGGGATGTTCGACTTCGGCGCGGTCGATGCGCAACTCGAGGCCGAATGGCGCGATGCCGAGGAGAACGCGAAAAAGAGCCGCACGCGCTATGCCCAGTCTGCGCTCAGGCCCGAGGAGGTGCTGCCCGAATGGGAGAAGATGCGCGACCTGCTCGGCGGCCCCGAGCAAGTCGAACGCTTCGCGCGTCGCGCGCTTGCGCGCATCGATGCTCCGCTGGGGGATGTGGGTAGCGCGTGGCGCATGCATTACGACCGGCTGCCGCAGCAGCTCAGCGAACGGCTCGCCGCGCGTGGGCTGACCGGAACGCGGCTGATTTCTTTTCACGACGATCCTGTCGCCGACACCGCTCACGTCGGCCGCACGCATCCGCTGGTCTCGACGCTGGCCGAGGGCATCAGCGAAGGCGCGCTTGATCCTGATGGCGTCACGGGCGCGAAGCCGCTCGGGCGTGCCGGGGCGTGGCGCTCGACGGCGGTGCAGAAACTCACCACCGTGCTGCTGCTGCGCCTGCGCTTCACCCTGACCACCAGCGGCCGCAAGACCTTGCTGGCCGAAGAGGCGAGCGCGGTGGCGTTCACAAGGGGTGAGGCCACCCCCCTCGCAACCGGCCCCGAGGCGTTGATGTTGATCGAACAGACCGCCGCCGGCGACATCGCCGCGCCGGTGATCGCACGCCAGGTCGCGGAGGCGCTCGACCGCTTGGTCGAATACCAGCCGGCCATCGCGGCCTATGCGCAGGAACGCGCCGCTCAGCTGGGCGAAGACCACGACAGCGTGAAGACTGCCACCGGGGGCGCAGGCTCGACCACCCAAGTGGCTCCGGTCCTCCCAGCCGATGTGATCGGTCTCTACGTGCTCGTGCCGGAGGCGAACTGATGGCTCGCCCCGGTTCCCGCACAACTGCCCTCGCGCTCGAAGCTGTCGTGGTCGAGGGCGGGCTCATCGCGCCTGAGCAGATTGCCAAGATCGCTGGTGCCGAGATGGGTGGCAAGGCTGCGGCCGAATACGGCTGTCCCAAGGGCACCACTCTGCGCGACGAGATCGCCCGCTATTACAGCATCGGCCGCGCACTCTGGGCCGAATACGACCGGATCGTAGCGCCGACCGTCACCCAGACCGCCACGTTCGTGCGCGATCTGCTGAGCCAGTGCTTCGGTTTCACCGACCTGACCGGGCCGCACGAGCACCGCGAAGGCAGCCGCCGCTTCCGCATCGCTTGGGAGGCGAAAAACGGCCGCGTGCCCGTTGTGGTGGCCGCCCCTGTTCCCGGCGGCGATGCCTTCGCCAAGTCGCAGTCCGAGTTCGGCGACGGAGAGGGCGGCCGGGGGCGGCGCAGCCCGACGGTTCTGCTCCAGGACTGGCTCAACGCCAACCTGGCGTTCTGCTGGGGACTCGTCTTCGCCGGCGATCGCGTGCGGCTGATGCGCGACAACGCCAGTCTCACCCGCCCCGCATGGATCGAGGCCGATCTCAGCGCGATGTTCCGCGACGAGATGTTTGCCGATTTCACCGCCTGGTGGCTGCTCACCCACGCCACCCGCTTCGGTGCGGAAGGCGCGGCGGCATCGGACTGCGCGCTCGAACGCTGGCGCGAGGAAGGGCTGAAGCAAGGCACCTCCGCCCGCGAACGCCTGCGCGAAGGCGTCGAGGAGGCGCTGCGTCAGCTCGGTCAGGGGCTGGTCGAAGCCAACCCGGAGGTTCGCGAGCGCATCGCCAGCAACCGGCTTCCGATGACTTCGCTGTTCGAGGAACTGCTGCGCACCGTTTATCGCCTGATCTTCCTCGCCGTGGCCGAGGACCGCGACCTGCTGCACCCGCGCAGCGTGCCGCAGCGTGCGCGCGCGCTCTACGCGGAGAACTACTCCTTCACCTTCTGGCGCGAGCGTTCGCGCCGCCGGGTGGCGCGCGATCATCATCATGACGCCTGGGAAGGGATGAAGATCACGCTCGCCGCGCTGGAGCATGGCGAGCCGGCGCTCGGCCTTCCTGCGCTCGGCGGGCTGTTCGCGCGCGGCGCCACGCCTACGCTGAATGAGGCGCTCATCCCCAATCGCTGTTTCCTCGAGGCGGTGTTCAACCTAGGCTTCATTCGGGTCCAAGGCAGCCTGCATCGCATCAACTGGCGCGACATGAAGACGGAGGAGTTGGGCAGCGTTTACGAAAGCCTGCTCGAAATCCGCCCCAGCCTCGCGCCCAACGGCGAGTTCGTGCTCGACAGCGGCGCCAAGGGCAACGCGCGCAAGACCAGCGGCAGCTACTACACCCCCGACAGCCTGGTGGAGACGTTGCTCGATTCCGCGCTTGATTCGGTGCTGGAGAAGGCGGAGGCGAAGGCCGAGACGGCGGAGGACAAGGCTGCGGCCATCCTCGACTTGCGCGTGATAGACCCGGCCTGCGGCTCCGGCCACTTCCTACTCGGTGCGGCGCGGCGGATGGCGGACCGGGTGGCGCTTTGGCGCAATCCCGATGCGGGGAAGGAGGAGAAGCAGGCGGCGCTACGCGATGTCGTCTCCCGCTGCATTCATGGCACCGACCGCAATCCGATGGCCGTCGAGCTGGCCAAGGTGGCGCTGTGGATCGAAAGCGTCAGCCCCGGCCAGCCCCTCGGCTTCCTCGACGCCAATATCCGCTGCGGCGACGCGCTGCTCGGCGTGTTCGATCTCGCCGTGCTGGAAGAGGGCATCCCCGACGAAGCCTACAAGCCGCTCACCGGAGACAGCAAGGAAGCGGCCAAATACTACGGCAAGCTCAACAAGGATGCGAAAAAGGGTCAGGGCCAGCTCGATTTCCACGGCGGCGGCGGGGCCATGCCGCCGCGCAAGCTGGCAGCGAACCTCGCCACCATTAAACGCATGCCCGAGGAAACCGTGGGGCAGATCGAGGAGAAGAAGCGTCGCTTCGAGGCGTGGCGGCACGATCCGGCGCGCTATGCCACCAAGGTCGCCTGCGATCTCTACATCGCCGCCTTCCTTCTGCCCAAGACCGAGGTGCCCGACGTGCGCGGGCGCGACATGGTGCCGACTACGGCCGATGTTCGACGCAAGATGGCCGGTGGGACCAATTACGGGCCGATGGAAGCCGCAGCGATCGATACCGCCGAAGCGGCTCGGCCATTGCACTGGCCATTGGCTTTTCCGGACATCATGGTCGAGCGCGGCGGATTCGATGTCGTGCTCGGCAATCCCCCGTGGGAAGTCGTCCAGCTAAGCGAGCAGGAATATTTCGAGAGTCGGGTTCCCGAGATCGCGGAGATGAAGGGGGCGGCGCGAAAGAAGGCGATTGCAGCGCTCGAAACTGAGCACCCTGAAATTTTCGGAGAGTTCGCCGGCGACAAGCGTGCGTTCGAGGCAATGAATGAGTTTGCTCGCGCTAGTGGCCGGTTCGATCTAACCGCGCGCGGTAAGGTGAATACCTATGGGCTGTTCGCCGAGCACTTCCTTAAATTGACACGAGACAGCGGGCGCGCAGGCATCATCGTGCCGACTGGCATCGCCACGGACGCGACAACCGCCCCGTTCTTCGGCCACCTCGTAGATCAAAGGCGGCTGCTATCGCTTCATTCATTTGAAAATGAGGAGTTCATATTTCCAGGCGTTCATCATTCTTTCCGGTTTTCATTGCTGACACTCGGGACAGGTGCTGACGAAGCAGAGTTCGCGTTCTTTCTTCGCCAAATCGAGGCGCTTGAAGATGCTCGCCGTCGATTTACGCTTTCGCCGGTCGAGATTGCGCGGATTAATCCCAATACAAAGACGGCTCCAGTTTTTCGCGCCCGCGCCGACGCCGAGTTGACGGCGACGATCTATAATCGGGTGCCAGTCCTGATTGAGGAAGGAGTGGGCGTCGACGGTAACCCTTGGAAGGTGGAGTTCCGGCAGGGGCTGTTCAACATGACGGGCGAAAGCGACCTTTTCCGCACCGCCGCTCAGCTCGCGGGTGAGGGCTGGGCCCGGGCAGGGGCGAATTGGTTGCGGGAAGGCGGTGAGTGCTACGTTCCGCTCTACGAAGCCAAGATGATCCACCAGTTCGATCACCGCTGGGCAACCTATGATGGCTCAGAGAGCCGCGACGCGACATTGGCAGAAAAGCAGGATCCGGGATTTGAACCGACCCCACGTTACTGGGTGCCAGAAGCCGAGGTAACCGAACGCCTGCGCCTCAAAGGTTGGGAACGTCGTTGGTTGATGGGTTGGCGGGACGTTACGAGTGCTCATGTCTATCGAACCGCTATTGCGTCGAGCTTCCCAGCTGTCGGTGTCAATCACAAAACGCCCTGTTTCTTCATCAAGGAGCCGCGCCTCGCTACAGCCATGTTGGCAAACTGGTCAGCCATGCCTTTCGACTTTGTCGCTCGGCAGAAGGTCGGAGGCATGGCGCTTGCCTATTTTATTGTTTACCAACTCCCCATCCTCCCGCCCTCCGCCTACGGCGAAGCCGACCTCGCTTTCATCGTCCCACGCGTGCTGGAGCTGACCTACACCAGCCACAGCATGGCGCCCTTTGCTCACGACCTCGGCTATGAAGACCCGCCGTTCCCTTGGGACGAAGCCCGCCGCGCGCAGCTTCGCGCCGAGCTCGACGCATGGTATGCCCTCGCCTACGGCCTCACCCGCGACGAGCTGCGCTACGTGCTCGATCCGAAGGATGTGATGGGCGAAGACTACCCCAGCGAAACCTTCCGCGTCCTCCAGAACAACGAGATCAAACAACATGGCGAATACCGCACCCGCCGCCTCGTGCTGGCCGCGTATGATGCGCTGATAGCTGCGGCGCCGGACACTGCGGACGTTCTTGATAAGGCATGGGAGCATCGCATCGACGATCCGATCGATGTGCGGCATATCTTCGCTGCGATCATCAAGAAGACCGTCGGAGGGGTTCCGCCGACCGACGTGAAGCTTGCCGCTCTGTTCGCCGCCAAACCGCACCTTCTCATGCAGCACCTGACGGGACAGCAGCAGGCGGAATGGCGGCGCTTGGTCGGGAATGAGGCGGATCATGTCGCCAGCCCGTCTGTGCCGGTGCTTAGTCGCGCTACGCCTGAAGCGTTCGGCGACGCCATCGACACGCTCCGGGCAGAACGCGCTATCCGTTACGACATGCAGAACCGTACATGGGACCGCGGTGCAGCCGTATATCGCTATGCCCCGCTCGGTTGGGCAGACGGCCGCGCCGCCTTCGTCCTTCACGCGATGCGGAATGTGCAGACCAGCGTGATCATGGCCGCCGTCCCGCAGGAGGAAAGGAACTGGATTGCCCAAGCAGCCTGACTTGCTCGCGATCAATCTTGACGACGTCCAGCCGGAAGCTGGACGAAACGGGCCGCGTCTTTGGGTCCGAAGACTGGTTATCTGGCGGGCAGTGGGTAACGTCATCCGGGACATCCCGCTCAAACCTGGCCTCAACGTCATCTGGTCGCCGGATTCGGGCAGGCCGAACGAGCCGATGGGGCATGGTGGCGGAAAAACCAGCTTCTGCCGTTTGTTGCGCTATTGCCTGGGCGAGGACAGTTACGGCTCGCACATTCAGCGCGAATTGATCGCCAATCGCATTCCGGAAGGGCATGTCGGCGCCGAAGTGATGCTCGATGGCGTGCTATGGGTTGTCGTTCGTCCAATTGGGATCGGAAACCGTCATTACTGCGCCGAGGGCGTTGAACTCGACACCGCCTTCTCCGGCGACATGCCCAACACGAGCATCACGCCGTTACGGAAAGCCATTACATCCGCCCTGATGGATGAAGCGGCAAACCGTATGCCTCTCGCCCATCCGCGGGACGATGCCTGGGAGGCAGCATTGGCCTGGCTCAGCCGTGACCAAGAATGCCGGTTGCGCAGTCCATTGGATTGGCGCGCGGCACAAACGCAATCCCGCTCCCCATCGCGGCAGCGTCAATTATCGGATACGGATCGCCTGGTCATTGTCCGTCTCTTGATCAATGCGCTGCGGGCGGATGAAACTACCGCTGCAGAAGGCGCTAGGAAGCTTCAGGGCGACATCGAGACTGCCAGAACTCACCAGAGACGGCTCGAATGGCTGATCAATGATTTGCGTGAAGGGCTGATGGATGCGTTCGGCGGAGAAGCGGAAATTCCGGCAACGCAGCCCGACTTCTGGGGGCAGCAGGCGACATCGAAACTGAAGGCCACCAAGGATGCTGTCCCTCGCGATCTGAATGCGCAGCTAAGGCAGGCGCGTCAGGACAAAACAGAAGCGGAGAATAACATCCGTGCCATCGATGGCAAAATCAGTGTTATTGACGGGCGCCTGACAGAGAAAGACAATCTCAAGCGTGTGGTAGATAACAACCGTGCGAAGACGCATACCCATGTTGTTGATGCGCAGAATCCCGTTTGCAAAACCTGTGGGCGGAGGCTGGATGAGGCTGCGCTCGCCTTCATCGCCGAACGCCAACAGGAGGCGGACGACGCTTCGAAGGAATTGGACAATCTTGTCGCCGAGATCGGCGGGCTAAAAAAGGAACAGGAATCTCTCAAACTTGAGCGAGCGGCGGCAACGCAGAACCTGACAGCACTGTCCTCGACCATCGGGAAGCTTGAAGAGCAATCGGCGAAGCTGGCTGAAGCGTTGGGTCATGTGACGATGACGACGCGCTATGTGCGACATCTCGCGGAGCTTGAGCGCAGCACCACCGCAATTGCAGGGCTGACCACACGTCTGGCCACCGAGAATCAAAAGATCACGGAACTGCGCCGCTCCTCACAGGATGTGATGAGTCGCCTTTCTCAGTTGTTCGATGCCAGCCTGCGATTTCTGGTGCCGGATAATGCGCAAGGCGCAATAACACTGGACGAGGACGGGCTTCACCTGAGCCTGCATGTAGGAGGTGAGCGGTCGACGGCCGCCGTAGATTCTCTGAAGATCGTGGCCTTTGATCTCGCGGCGCTGCTGCTTACGATTGAAGGACGCACCCAGCTTCCGGCATTCCTCATCCATGACAGTCCGAGGGAGGCCGATCTGGGTCGCTCCATCTACAATCGGCTCTTCGAGCTTGGGCGAAAGATGGAGGAGTTCGGCTCGGCGCCGCTTTTCCAGTATATCGTCACGACGACCACCGCCCCTCCGGAGCCGTTCCGCAATGATCAATGGGTCAAATTGGAACTGCATGGCGCGCCGCGCGAGCAACGCCTGTTCATGGAAGACCTGTGAGCGCAACTATGCTGATCTCGGCACATACCCAGTTGGCGGGCCGTTTGGTTTCTTGGCGAAGTTAGTAGCGTGACTCTAGACACAACTCTTCGCAGCCACGATCCGCCTTTCGCCCTCCGTTCCGAACTGATCGAAGCGGCGGCGAACCACGGCTACCGCCGGCAGAACGGGCTGGCAAACGGCTGGCTGTTCTTCGCCAGCGAGGAAAATGTGCCGGGCGAAGTCGCCCTCGCGGTGAGCGCGGACGGTTCCGCGTGGTTCCTTGCTGTCGAGCACCTTGGTGTGGCCGAGCGGTTGGATGCCGTTGCCGCCGCACCGGCACCGGGCCGCTTCCGCGCCGCCTTCGGATTCGTCGATCAGGGGGAGATGCGTCGCGCGCTGTCGCGCGCCTGGCAACTCGCCTCCAGCCTGCCCACCCTGCCGCTCGCGGAATATGAGGCGGAAGTGCGCAGGCTCGGCGACACCGAGGCCGACCGGCTGGTCAAACAGCGCAAGGGTCAGGACATCTTCCGCCGCGCACTCCTGCACTATTGGGAAGGACGGTGCGCCGTCACGACAATCACTCAACCGCAATTGCTGCGCGCAAGCCATATCGTGCCCTGGGCGCTGTGCCGCAGCGATGCGGAGCGGCTAGACGCGGAAAACGGCCTGTTGCTTGCCGCGCACTGGGATGCGGCATTCGATACAGGGCTGGTGAGCTTTACCGACGAAGGAAGGGCGATCTGGAAGCCGAGCATCGATCCGGCCGCTCTCGCTCTTCTCCAGCCTGACACCGGCCAGCTGAGATTGGTGACGCCGAAGCATCGTGAGCAACTCGTCTGGCATCGGCGATATTTCGGATTCGAATAAGTCGCACGGGATGGTGAACAAGGAGGAAGCGCTGGTAGCGCGTTGATCATGCTCGATGGCAAATAGTGCAATTACATTGGTTACCCGAAGCACCTGCCCCTCTACGCCGCCTCGACCTGAAGGCTGCGGATCATCCTCTCTATTGCGCCGACAAGGGCGCCCTGGTGTTTCGGCACAAACTGCTCGATTCTCGGTGCCGACTTGCCGTTGGTACTCACATAGCTCTCGGACCCGGCGGCGACCCTGCCGCCGATAATCGCGGCCAGCGCCTCCAAGTAGGGCCGCCACAACCGCTCCGGGATGTTCCAGGATGCCGGGTTGGTCCAGAACTGCCCTCCCTTGGTGATGTAGCCGAGATTGACCGGCTTGTCCCGGTCAGCGAGGTCGACCTTGAGATTGAGGCTCGCCTTGAGGTCGGGATAGACGCCCAGCGGTTCGAGCGCAGTGAGGAGCGACCGGACGGCACCCGGCAGCGCGGGATCGCGTTCTGCCAGCTTCTCCCAGAAATCAGCCGAGCTGATCGATTGCGGGCCGGACTGCGCTTCCACCGGAACGGGATGGACGATGGCAACGCCCTGTTCCACGCGGACGACGCCGCGTTCGATCATCACGGTTCGGGCCAGAGTGCTGGGCACCGCGAGAATATCACCTGCCGGGCTTTGCCATGTCGCGAGTTCGACAAGCGCGAAGGTGAAATGCACACCGGCATGGCTTTGCAGCAGATCGCTGAGCGCCTCCGTTTCCGTCCTGATGCCGTCGCCCAGGACGATGGCCAGCATCCGGCCGCGCCGCAGGTTTAGCGTGACTGCGTCGATGAACTCGGCCTCTTCCAGAGCTTCGGGATGGTCGCGGACAAGATCATACAGGCGTCGCGGCGCCTGCTGCCCTCGTGCAACAGCAGCTTCGAACGCTTCGAATCCCATCAGCGTGAGCGCAGCCACATAATCCAGCACCTGCGCCACAACCTCACGGCGCATCTGGCCGTTCCGCCAGAGCTTGGTCTCCACCAGCACGATGTCACCGGAGGGCGTAAGGTAGAGATTGTCGATATTGCCGTGGCCAGTCGGTACTTCGCGGGCCGCCGCGATCAGATCGCCGAAGCCAGGCTCGATGTCCGAGATAGGCAGAATAGCCGGGTGATCGTGGATCAGCGCCTGGAGCCACTGCTCGTCATGTAGGCCACCGCCCAGCCGAACGCGTGTTAACGCCCTGCGATTGTTGTCGTTGGTGATGAGAACCGGGATTGCTCGATGTCTTGCCATGCCCATTCTTTGCGCGGAAGGGCATGGGCGCGTCCAGTAAAAATGAGACTTATAAGTCGTGGGCTAATCAGTCTCATGAACTGATCGTCCAGCGTAATGGACGTTCACAAGCGCATAGGTTGGAATCTCAGGCGACTGCGGAAGGAACGGGAGATCACCCAAGAGGATTTCGCGACCGATAGCGGATTCGATCGCGGGTATATCAGCGGGGTAGAACGGGGAGTCCGCAATCCGTCGGTGAAGGTGCTCGTCAGGATCGCGGATGCTTTGAAGGTTGACGTCGCCGAACTGTTCGATTCGGAGAAGGCAACGGAATTTGCTGGCAGGCACCATGTCGAAGCATAGCTTTCCCAGCCCGCAGCGATGACGGGATTGCACATTCGCGCCAGTTAAAGCAAATTCAGGCCATGAATGACGTGCTCCGAGTGAAGCGCATCCGCCGCGATGTGCGCCAGATCATCTGGATATCGGCCTTCTCTTCTATTGGGGTGCTTATGCTTTTAGCGGATGCGTTCGCACGCTGACGGTTCTCGTCGTGAAGCATACATAGCCGTTCCGGCTCCCAAATCCCGGAAACCAGCCATTTTTTGGTGCAATTTTCTTGTCGAAGGACGTCTTTTCCATAGGAAATAGTTCCCAACAACTTCAAAGGTTTGGAACAATGGAAGGGACAAAATCGAACACGTCCAAGGTGCCTCAGATGATCGTCGACATGATGGGCGATCATTTCCTGGAGGTCGCGCGGCACCTGCGCGAGACACAGAAAAATCACCCCGAGGACTTCAGGTCGGTCGCCAAGCAACTGAAGATCGGTATTCGCAAGGCGTACAATCTCGCCCAGATCAGCCGGACGTTCGAAGACCTCGAAGTTCCGATCGAACGGCTGCGGCGGATCGGCTGGACCAAGCTCGCGCTGCTCTCGCCCTATGTCGATAAAGGTAACATCGACACGCTGCTGGCGAAAGCTGCGGACTCCACGGCGCATGAGCTGAAAATGTATCTGCGCGGGAATGAGTTCGACCCTGACGGCAAGACCGTCGTCCTCCACCTCGATAGCAAGCAATATGCCGTATTCGAGCGGGCACTTCTGGCGGCGGGCGCAATTCCACATTCAAGGGGCCTGCTGGACAAGGAGACCGTCCTTACGGAACTGCTTGATTGCGTCGTGTCGAACTGATCTTCAGCCTGCCGGGCAGCTCCATCGTATCCCTGGTCACGGTTTGCTCCGGGGCCTCCACTCGCGCTTGCGCTGCCCGGCGGGTTGGGCATCATCTCCCTCATCGGGCATGGAGATGAGATAAATGAGCCACACGGATCGGCAGACACCGACACTCCTCGACATCGAGCAACACATGACGGGCAAATGGGTGGAGGAACAGCTTGGCCGGCTTGAACGGCTAGTCCGCGAGCATGGCGGTGATGACGAGATGCTGGGCGTGATCGAGTTCCTGCGCGACGAGAACGACTGGTGGGCAGTTCCGCAGGTGGAGGAGCTGGACCGTTCAGGCCGGCTGTCTTTGCCCGACGGTAGCGGCGCCGGGCATTGAGCATCTCTACATAGGGTCAACCCGTGCGCTGTTCTGACGCGGTTTGACCCGAGTGCCTGGGAACGTCTAACCGTTGGAAATACAAGCGATAAGGCCGAAGCGCGTTTCGTGCAATTAATTGCACGGTATTGAATAGGACGGGCAAGTGGGCCACGCAGCGTCCCGCCCCATTCAATAGGACTTGGTTGCCAGGGGCGGTGTCCCGTAGACAATGGGAGATGGACCCCAAGCCCACCTCCTGCCCTGGTTCGACAGGCCGCCCGACGCCGAAACGGCGCGGGCGGATCGTCATCCGGCGCAAACGAGCTGGGTCTCCTGCAACGCGGTCAAGCGGTTCCGGCACTGGCGTCATCAGCGACCTGCCGACCGCCATGCCAGTCCTTCGCGAAGAGGTCGCCATCCTGCGTGCCTATCTCGCGCGCGAGATCGACGCGATCCTCTTCGACGAGCGGTGATCATCTCGCTTCCTCGTCCACGAGCAACGCCTGCCTGCCGAACCACGATACTGCCGACACGGTGTGGTCGGGATGTAGCGATGAGCGGACCACGATACACGTCGTTCGATAACACCTGCCGTGATTCGCGCCGAAGCGCGGTTATGACGACCTGCAGCACGCAGGAGGCCGTCGAGCCCCCTTGCATTAAACGACACAAACCACACGATGAGCGAGTTGAAAAAGCGCGCAATTCTGGGCCGCCCGCGTGTGTCCCCCTTCCGAAGAGGCGCCGTGTGGAGCACACCTTGCTCCGGGTGGGCGCCATTCCATTGCCTCAGCCTGAGCTTCGCGCTTCCCTAGGGGTCAGACGCAGTCATGTGTTGGCTCATCCAGTCTGACGGAGCCCAGGTGACTGCAACGCCTTGAAGGAGTTGCTGCCATGCCCATCCGCGTACCGAAGAAGAAGACAACCGCCGCCGTCGCAAGTCGATCTCCCGCGCTGCCGCCGTCGGGGCGCAAGGCGTTCTACACCGTCGCCGAACTGGCAATCCGGTGGAGCCTGTCGCAGCGGCATATCCGCCGTCTGATCGACAACGACGACATCACCGCGCATCGTATCGGACGGGCCGTCCGCGTGTCGGCGGCGAACGTCGCGCTGTTCGAAGCGCGCTGCGCTCAGGACCTGTGATGTCCTTTCCCGTCCTGTCGTCCGAGGACGGATCAAAGGTTTGGTGAAACCCTGAAGCCCCATTTTCAACAAAAATGGGCACCGGGGGGATCACCAATCCGCCCCCCTGATCACACCAGTCATCACCAGTCATCTACATGCCAAGAGGAGGGCTTCACCATGCCTGCGCCTAGCGCCCCCACTTTGACTCTTCGCTTGCTCGCCGAGCTGATCATGAGCCTGCCGGAAATCCCGCTGTGGAAGCGGCGGGAGCTGTGTTCGGCCATCCGGAATTTCGCCAAGGTCTGCGGCCTCACGCCCGATGACATCATCGCCGATCCCGGCGCCATCCGCACCCTCGGTGCAAAGGCGCCCTGGCTGCTGGCCGGATACACCAAGGGAAGCTGGGCGAACATCATGTGGCGGCTCCGGTGCGCACTGGAGATCGGGGGCGTCAAAGTCCACCGCCAGCGCCGGAACTTCAAGCTGAATGCCGAATGGGAGAAACTGCTTGCACCGCTGTGCAGGCGGGACCGCGATGAAATCCATCGCTTCGCGGGCTGGTGCTCGATCCGCAAGATCGGTCCTTACGACGTCTCGCCTGCCGCTTTCGATGGGTACTACGCCTATCTCGGCCAGCAAATGACCCAGCGCAATCCGCGCGAGCGCGGACATGTCGCCCGGCGTGCATGGAACCGGGCGATCGCAACGCCGGGATCGTCATACCTGCCCATCCCTGCCCCCGGCCCGACCGGCAAGCGTCTCGTGCGCTGGGAGGATTTCCCGCAATCGCTCCAGGATGAGCTGTCCGCCTACGGCAAGAGGATGCTGGAGGAGAACCCGTTCGATGAGGAGCACCGCCCGATCAAGCCGGTGACGCTGGATAATTATCATAACCGTATCCGCGCGATGCTCACCACGCTGGTCGATAACGGTATGTCTCCCGACGACTTCTCGTCGCTGGCCTCCGTCGTCGATCCCACAACCGTGAAGCGGGCATTCGAGCTTCGGTTGGGCGGTCGGCCGCTCGATGACAAGGCGCGCCTGGATTTGCACGGTATCGCAACCGCCGTCCTGAGCATCGCCCGCTATCTCGATCTGGATAAAGATAGTCCGGATGAAGACAGGCGCGCCAGGCTCAGGCAATTGGCGAAGAAGGTCCGCTTCAAGGCCAGCGGCATGTGCGAGAAGAACCGGGAGCGGCTGATCCCGCTGTTCGATCCCTCGGTTCGCACTAAACTGCTCAACCTGCCGCTGGAGGTCGCGCATGAGCTTCGGACGGTGAAAGCCCCCACGGTTCGGCAGGCTCAGCGGATGCAGATGGCTGCTGCGCTCGATACCTTGCTGCATGTCCCCATGCGCATCCGTAACCTCTCGGAACTCGATTTATCGAGCACTATCATTCCTCCGGTTGCCGGAAGCATCGGGTGCTGGCGGATTTCGATCCCGGCATGCGAGGTGAAGAACCAGTGGGCCATCGACGCCCAGCTCGGCGAAGAGGTCGGCGCCATTCTCGACCGCTATGTGACCCTGTTCCGGCCAGTCCTCATGAGAGGACCGACCTCGGCCCTGTTCGTCGGGCAGCGCGGGGCACGCAAGGGATCGTCAGCCTTGTCAAAACAGTTGGCCCGCTTCGTCCGGCGGGAAATCGGCGTGATCATCCATGCCCATCTCATGCGGCACCTTGCGGCCCACCTCTATCTCCTCGCCAATCCCGGTGATTACGAGACCGTCCGGCGCCTGCTCGGACACAAGAAGATCGAGACCACGATCCGCTTCTACGAGGGGCTTCTGACCGACGATGCCTTCGCCCGCTACGATGGGCTGATCGAGGAGATGCGTTCGAAAGCTGCAGCGAAGCCGTCCAAGCCGTCCGGCAGCAATATCGAGGATGACTTCGACGAGGGAGACCTGCTGTGATCAAACAGGCATTTCCTCCGCTCCCGGTCGATCAGTGGCCTGTTCTCGATCAATCCCTCTGGCAGACTGCCCGGCAGCCCAGTGGGCCGTTTGATGACGATGCAGGATTTGCCGCGCGGTGGCGGCCGCCCACCATAAAGATGTGTGAGCGCGGCTATGGCATGTTGGTCGGCTGGCTGGACAGAAGCGGCCAGCTCGATCCCCTCGCACATCCCTGTCACCGTGTGACGCGGGACCTGATCAGGGCATTCATTACCGAATATAGGGTCGGCCGCTCGGAACTGACGGTTGCGAGTGCCGTTCGGGGCATGGCCTACGTCCTGCGTGCATGCGCACCGCCCGCTGGCGTGGACTGGCTGACCAGGCTCGCGCACCGGATGACGAACACCGCCAGGCCGTCGCGTCCCAAGCTCCCACGCATGGTTCGCATCGCCGACATCATCCTGCTCTCCGACAGGCTGATGGAATTCGGCTTGGATAAGCTGCGTAACGGCCGCCGCAGCGGCGCTCACATCTATCGCGACGGATTGATCATCGGCCTGCTTGCTCATCGGCCTTGGCGCCGGCGCAATCTCGCGGACCTGCGGCTCGGCCATAACCTGTTCATCGATGACTTCGGCATCAGGATCGCGATCCCGCGCGGAGAGACCAAGAAGGGCGTTCCTTTCGACGGCTATGTGCCCGATCGGCTCAAAGAAGCAACGTTCACCTATCTCGATCGGGTTCGGCCTGTCCTGCTCAAGAGCAGCATCCCGGATGAAGACTGGCTCTGGATCGGACGCCAGGGACGCCGGATGCCCGCCAACGACATCAGCATCCGCGTGACGAAGACCACGCGCAAGCACTTCGGACGGGACCTCTCGCCGCACCTGTTCCGCGACTGTGCGGCCACCGAAGTTGCGCTTGAGCGCCCGGAGCTTATCGGCATGACCAGGCATCTGCTCGGCCACATGACGCCGGCTTCCAGCCAGAAATTCTACAATCAGGCGACCAGCCTCACGGCCTTCTCCCGTTATGCCGTCGTTATTCGCAAGCTGCGGGGAGAAAGATCATGACCCGCGCAGCAGTTTACGTCAGGGTGTCGACAGCCCGTCAGGCCGAGCGCGACCTTTCGATCCCCGACCAGATCGCCCAGTGCCGCACATGGTGCCAGCGGCAGGGCATCGAGGTGGTGCAGGTCTTCTCCGAACCGGGGGCATCCGCGCTCGACGAGGACCGGCCGGTTTTCCAGGAAATGATCCACACCGCGAAACGGACGGACAAACCCTTCGATCTGGTGGTCGTGCATTCGCTGAGCCGGTTCAGCCGGGACTCGCTGCACTCGGAACTCTATATCCGCGAGTTGCGGAAAGCTGGAGTCGAACTGGTCTCGATCACACAGGAGGTCGGCCAGGACCCGACCGGCGAGATGTTCCGCAAGCTGCTGCACATTTTCGACGAGCATCAGTCACGCGAGACCGCGAAACACGTTCATCGCGCCATGTTGGAGAATGCCCGCCAAGGCTTCTGGAACGGCTCGCGACCGCCCTATGGCTATGGCGTTGAAATCGCCGAGCGGCGGGGCAGCAAAGACAAGAAGGTACTGGTCGTCAACGACGCCGAGGCGCGTGTTGTTCGCATGGTCTTCGATATGGCCGCAGGTGTGGAAGGGCGACCGATGGGCGTGAAGGCCATAGCCACCTGGCTCAACGAGCGCGGCATATTGCGGCGGGGACGCAGGTTTTCGACCGGAGGCGTCCACGCCATCCTGACGGCCAGCACCTATCACGGACAGCATTACTTCAATCGCACCGACAGCCGGAACGACCGTCCCCGTCCACCGTCTGAATGGATACCGCTCGCTGTCCCGGCGATCATCGACGAAAAGACCTTCAACGCCGCACAGGCGCTGCTTCAGAGCCGTGCGCCCAAGCGGGTGGCGCCGCGCCTGGTCAACACGCCGACGCTGCTGGCTGGAGTGGCCCGATGCGGTCATTGCGGGGCCGCATTGATCCAGAACACCGGCAAGGGCGGACAGTATCGCTACTACTGTTGCTCCCGCCGTCTCAAGGAAGGCCCCTTCGGCTGCAAGGGTCTGCGCATGCCGATGGAAAAGCTCGACGGGATCGTAATCGGCGAGGTGACGAAGCAGATACTGCAGCCCGAGCATCTCGTAAGCCTGCTCGGTGACTATCTGCGCACAGCGATCGAACGCGAAGATCGCAATCGCGATCGGCTGCGCCAGATGCGCCAAGATCATAAGGAGTCCGAAGCAGGCATCGTCCGGCTGCTGGAACTGGTCGAGAAGGGGCTTATGGATGCCGAGGACGCTTCGATGCGCGAGCGACTGGTCAATCTGCGGTTCCGCCGGGATGAACTCGCCGAGCAGATTTCCGATCTTACCCGCCGCCTCGCCATGGCCGAGCCGGTGATCACACCAGCGAAGATCGAGAAGCTGGCGCTACTCCTCCGCGACAAGCTGCATCACGGCCCGCCCGATCTGCGCCAGGCTTATGCCCGGCTGCTGCTGAGCGAGGTCCGTGTGAGCGACCGCGAAATCCGCATCAGCGGCTCAAAAGCCGTGCTGGCCCGGAGTGCCGCAGCGGGCGTGGCCAAAACCACGCCCGCAGTTCTCTCTTTTGTTCGAGAATGGTGCGCCCGACAGGATTCGAACCTGTGGCCCCCAGATTAGGAATCTGATGCTCTATCCTGCTGAGCTACGGGCGCGTCGGGGTTCGTGTAGCGGCGGGGCGCGCTCAGCGTCAATCGGCTTGGATCAATTGACCGCGTCGGGGGGCACGATCGGGACGAGCAGCGGCATGGCGGCGATACCCTCGTCGCGCAGCGCCTCCGCCTCTTCGGGCGAAGCCTGACCGTGAATCAGGTCTTCGGCGGCGCGACCTTCGTGCATCGCCCGCGCCGCGGCCGCGAAATCGCGCCCGACCCAGCGCGACTGCGGCAGCATCTCGGCCTGTTTCGCGGCGATTTCGGCCATCACGCGGCGTATAAGATCGGGCGAGAGCTCGTTTTTTGCGGGCGGTGACGGCGCAGCCGTGACGGGGTTCGTAACGGGCCGCTGGTTCGATTTCGCACCGATGCGCGGCGCCATCACCGCCTTGCTGACGTCGCGGTCGCCGCAGACCGGACAGGCGATCAGCCCGCGCGCCTGCTGGTCGGCAAAGCTCTCGCTGCTTGCGAACCACGCCTCGAACCGGTGCTCTCCGGCGGCGCAGCAAAGGTCGAACACGATCACGGCCGACGCTCCTATGCGCGCCCGATCAGCGCGTCGAGCTCGCCTTTCGCGTCAAGCGCGGCCAGATCGTCGCTGCCCCCCACGTGGCGATCGTCGATAAAGATTTGCGGCACCGTCCGGCGTCCACCGGCGCGCGCGACCATGGCGTCAAAGCCCGCACGATCCATCGTCACGTCGATTTCGCGAAAATCGGCGCCCTTGCCGTCCAGCAGCATCTTGGCACGTGTGCAATAGGGGCAGAATGCCTTGGTATACACTTCAATCCTGGCCATCGCCTATCCTGTCATCCTTTCGCTCTGCATATCGGAATCGAACGAGGCAATGTCAAATTCGTTGCCGGTTGCGGAGCCGGGGACCACACGCGCCCAGGTGAGCGCCGACACCCGCGCCGCGCCGCTTCGGCGCAGCACGCGCGCAGCGGCGCGCAGCGTGGCGCCGCTGGCGTGGACATCGTCGATCAGGATCAGGTGGCGGCCCGCCGCCCGCAGCCTGGCATCGGCGGCGAGCGCAAAAGCCCCGGCGACGACGCGTTCGCGCTCGCGCCGCCCCCTGCCGCGCAGCGAAGGGGTGGCCTTGACGCGGCGCAGCAGGTGAGAATCGCGCGGCACCCCGGTCAGCCGCGCCAATTCGTCGGCGACAAGCGCCGCCTGGTTGAAACCGCGCGACCAGAGCCGCCAGCGGTGCAAGGGCACCGGCACGAGCAGCATCGCCTCCACGGGTCCGAGCGCCGCCAGCCGCCGTGCCATCAGCTGTGCCATCAGCCGCGCATGACCCGCGCGCCGCCCATATTTCAGGCGCAGCGCGACGGTTCGCGCCACCGCACCATAAGCGACGACCGCCGGCGCGCCATCGAACGGCGGCGCTTCCGCCAGACAGGCACCGCATCGGATCGACTCGCCCGGCATCGCGGACGGCAGCGGCAAGGAACAGCTGGCGCAGCAGGGGTCGCCCAGAAAATCCAGCGACGACCAGCATGGCAGGCAGAATTGCCGATCCTCGGCGACAACCGCGCCGCAGCCGGGACAGCGCGGCGGCAGCGCATAGTTGGCGACCATGCGTGCCGCGGCGCGGGCGAAGCGGATCGCCAACGCCGCCGGCCGATCCGATTGTGGTGCCTCCGGTGCCGCCATCGCCATCCCCGGCTTGTGAAGCATCGCGCGGGGCGGCACAAGCGGCGCATGTCGACCCCTCCCCCATCCCTCTTTTCCTCCGCCCGCCACCGCGCGCAGCGCGATCGCATGGCGCGCCTCCCCGCGGCCGCCAATTTCCTGGCGCCGATCATCGCCGAAACGCTGCTCGACCGGCTTGCGATGGTGACGCGCACATTTCGGCGAACGCTGGTGATCGGCGCGCACGACGCGGCACTGATCGACCATCTGCGCGCGAGCGGAACCGAACTTGCCATCGTCGAGGCCGGGCCGCGGCTTGCCGCCCGCGAGGATGCCCTGGCGGTCGAGGCCGATGCGATCGAGCTGCCATTTCAAAGTTTCGACCTGATCGTCTGGCCGGGCGGGCTCGACAGCGTCAACGACGTGCCGGCTGCGCTGCTGCGACTGCGCGCGCTGCTCGCCCCCGACGGCCTGTTGCTCGGCGCTTTCGTCGGCGACGGCAGCCTGCCGCGGCTTCGCCGGGCGGTGATGGCAGAGGGGGTGCGCCCGGTCGCGCGGATGCACCCGCAGATCGACCTGGCCGCGACGGGCAATTTGCTCCAGCGCGTCGGCTTCGCGCTGCCCGTCGTCGATGTCGATGCGCTCACCGTCCGCTACGACGACTGGTTCGCGCTCGCGCGCGATCTTCGTGCAGCGGGGCTCTCCAGCCGGCTGCACCCTGCCCCGCCGCCGCTCACCCGCGACGAAGCGGCGCGCATCGCAGTGGCTTTCGCCGCGGGAGCCGACGCCGACGGCCGCATCGCCGAAACCTTCCGGATCGTTCATTTCAGCGGCTGGGCGCCGCACGCCGACCAACCGCAACCCGCAAGGCGCGGCAGCGGCACCGCATCGCTCGCCGACGCGTTGAAACCCAAAGAATAGAGGGCGCGCATACCCCGGCCAAGGCCGGGATAAGGCGCCGAAGGGTACGAAGGCCTAGATCGACTGCCCGGTCTTCGCCCAGTCGGCTAAAAAGCCCTCGATGCCCTTTTCGGTCAGGACATGCTTGAACAGCCCCTTGATGACCGACGGGGGCGCGGTCATTACGTCGGCGCCGATCTTTGCGGCCTCGAGCACGTGGATGCCGTGGCGAACGCTCGCCACCAGAATTTCGGTGCCGAAGTCGTAATTGTCGTAGATCAGGCGAATGTCACCGATCAGTTGCATTCCGTCGAAGCCATTGTCGTCGTGACGGCCGACGAACGGCGACACAAAGGTGGCGCCCGCCTTGGCGGCCAGCAGC
>JBGTUD010000013.1:0-26568 GCA_041939405.1 Sphingopyxis sp.
GCTCGGCCGACAGCGGCGCGCGCATCTGGATGCACAATAATTTCCTCGTCGAACGATCGGGCAAGATGTCGAAGAGCGCGGGCGAATTCCTGCGCCTGCAACTGCTCATCGACAAGGGCTATCACCCGCTCGCCTACCGCCTGATGTGCCTGCAGGCGCATTATCGGTCCGAACTTGAATTTTCGTGGGAGGGGTTGGGTGCGGCGCTGACGCGGTTGAAGCGGATGGTGATGGCGGCCGAACGGCTGAAAGACGAGGCCGAGGGCGACCCCGCGCATCCGAAGCTCCAACCGCTGCGCGAGAAATTCGACGCGGCGATCAGCGACGACCTCAACACGCCGATCGCGCTCACTGCGCTCGAAGAAGCGCTTGCGATGAAAAAGGTCGATGCGGGAGCCAAGCGTGCGCTGGTCGCCGAAATGGACGCGGTGCTCGGCCTTCGTCTCTTCGACCTCACCCGCGCCGACCTGCGCCTGCGCCCGAAGGCGGTAGCGATCGCCGAAACGGATATCGAAGCAGCGCTCGCACGCCGCAAGGAAGCCCGCGCAGCCAAGGACTTCGCCACGTCCGATGCGATCCGCGATGAACTCATCGCCGCGGGGGTCGAGGTGATGGACGGCGATCCGCTCAGCTGGGACTGGCGGTTGGAGGCATAATCGGCCCCTCCGTCAGCGCTTCGCGCTGCCACCTCCCCATTGCAAGTCAATGGGGAGGATCGTTAAGAGCCAATCCTCCCCATCGACTTGCGATGGGGAGGGGGACCGCCCGCGAAGCGGGTGGTGGAGGGGCAACGACGGTGCGTCCAGACAAACCTGCTCCGACCATCCGCCGCGCCAAACGACTCCGCCGCCAACTCACCCTGCCCGAAACCCTGCTCTGGCAAATCCTGCGCACCTCGCCCGGCCGCCACAGATTCCGCAAGCAACATCCTGCCGGCCCCTATATCCTCGATTTTTTCTGTGCCCGCGCCAATCTGGCTATCGAGATCGACGGCATTGCGCACGATATGTGCGACAACCCCGCGCACGACGAACGCCGCGACATCTGGCTGCGCGCCAATCGGATCGACACGATCCGCATTCCGGCGCGCGCGGTGCTGGACAGCGCCGACACCGTCGCCCAATCTATTATCGACATCGTCGAAGACCGCCTGCGCAGCTTCGGCAAAGCCCCTCCGTCATCGCTTCGCGATGCCACCTCCCCATCGCAAGTCGCTGGGGAGAATCAGAAAGATCGTTTATGACCAAAACCATCACCGTTCTGTCGGGCCTGATCCGGCCGCTCGTCGAAAGCCGCCTGCCCGACTGGGTCGAACCGCGCTTCTTCGCGTCGAAAGACGAGGCGATGGACCTCGCGCCACACGCCGAGATCGGCTGGTTCGACATGTATGACAAGAAGGACATGGCCGCCGCCATCACCGCCGCGACGAAGATGAAATGGCTGAATTCGATCTACGCCGGGGTCGACGGGATGCCGCTCGACCTGCTGGCCGAACGCGGCACGATCGTCACCAATGGTGCCGGGATCAACGCGATCACCATCGCCGAATATGTCGTCATGGGGATGCTCACCATCGCCAAGGGATACCGCGAGGTCGTGCGCGCGCAGGAGCGCCGCGAATGGCTCATCGATTCGCCGGGCAAGATCGAACTCTTCGGATCGAAAGCGCTGCTGCTCGGCTATGGCGCGATCGGCAAACTCATCGAGGAAAGGCTGAGGGCCTTTGCGGTCGAGGTGACGGTCGTTCGCCGCACGCCCGGCGCCAACACGCTGACCCCGGACCAGTGGCGGGCGCGGCTCGGCGACTTTGACTGGGTGATACTGGCCGTCCCCGCGACCCCCGAAACCGACAATATGATCGGCGCGGCCGAACTTGCCGCGATGAAACCCAGCGCAACGCTGATCAACATCGCGCGCGGCAGCGTCGTCGATCAGGACGCGCTCATCGCCGCGCTCGACACGCAGCAGATCGCGTCGGCTTTCCTCGACGTCACCACGCCCGAGCCGCTGCCCGACGATAATCCGCTGTGGAGCCTCGACAACGCGCACATCACCATGCATCTTTCGGGCCGCGCGCAGGACAAGATGTTCGTCCGCTCGGCAGAGCGCTTCCTCGACAATCTGGATCGATGGAAAAAGGGCGAGGCTTTGGAGCCGCGCGTCGATTTGTCGCTCGGCTATTAGGACAACCCCGCCCCGATAAGCCTGCGCTGCCGCCACTTGACCGATTAGGTCAATTGTCCTAATCATCCCGCCGGTTCAACAGGCGGGTTCCATATGGCGTCAAAATCCACGCGCGATCGCATCGTCGAGGAAGCCGATGCGCTCTTTTATCGATCCGGGTTCGAGGCGACCTCTTTTCACGCGATCGCGAGCGGTGTCGGCATCTCGCGCGGAAATTTCTACCATCATTTCAAAAGCAAGGATGCGATCCTCGACGCTGTGATCGCGTGCCGCGCGAAGGCGACGCGCGAAATGCTCGCGCGCTGGGAAACCGAAGGCCGCGGTGCGCGTGAACAGCTGCTTTGCTTCATCCATATCCTTCTCGCCAATCGCGCCGACATCATGGGTCATGGCTGTCCCGTGGGCACGCTCACCAACGAGCTTGCCAAGGCCGATCATCCGGCCAGGGAAAGCGCGGCGGACATATTCGCCCTGTTTCGCGATTGGCTTGCAGAGCGTTTTGAGGCCTTGGGCGCCAAAGACCGCGCCGACGAATATGCGCTGCACCTGCTTGCTTGGTCGCAAGGCGTTGCGACGCTCGCTGCCGCCTTTCGCGACGAAGCCTTTATCGACCGCGAAATCGCCGCAATCACTGCCTGGCTCGACAAGGCCATCGGCTTTTCTTCCTGCAGCCATTGAGGGTTCGATGTTCATTGCCTTTCTGACCTTTGCCGACAATCGCGCCGCCGCGCCCGATCATCTCGCCGCGCATAATCGCTGGATCGAGCAGGGCTTTGCCGACGGCTGCTTCCTCGCGGTCGGCAAACTACTGCCCGCTTCGGGGGGCGCCATTTTCGCCGACGCGCCGAGCCGCGCGGAGTTCGAGCGGCGTATCGCAGCCGACCCGTTCGTCGCGCACAATGTTGTCGCGGCGGAAATACGCGAAATCGACATCTGGCGCACCGGCGACGGGCTGGACGGCCTGAAGCGCGCGGCGTGACGGCCACCGTTCCCGGTCCCGATGGCCGGCCGCGCTGCGGCTGGTGCGCCGCCGCACCCGAATTTTTCGACTATCACGACCGCGAATGGGGCTTCCCTGTCACCGACGACATTCGCCTGTTTGAAAAGCTGTGCCTCGAAGGCTTTCAGTCAGGGCTGAGCTGGCGCATCATTCTTGCCAAGCGTGACAATTTCCGTTCGGCCTTTGCCGGCTTTGATTTTCGGCGCGTTGCCCGGTTCGACGAGGGCGACATCGAGCGCCTGCTCGGCGACGCAGACATCGTGCGTCACCGCGGAAAAATCGAGGCGACAATCCACAATGCCCCCCGCGCGTGCGATCTTGTCGCGCAGGAAGGCTCGCTTGCGGCATATGTCTGGCGATATGTCGAAGCCGATCCCTCCGAGCGGCCGCAACGCCGATCGACCTCGCCCGCGTCGCTGGCCCTGTCTTCCGACCTCAAAAAGCGCGGCTGGAAATTTGTGGGGCCAACGACGACATATGCTTTCATGCAGGCAATGGGGCTGGTCAACGACCATGCCGCCGAATGCGTGATGCGCGTCACCGCCGAGGCGCAAAGGCAGGCCGTGTTGGAGCGCTTATAACGGGGTTCGACCGCGAACCGCCCGGCGCCGCGCGTCGATTTACGGCTGGGCTATTGACCAGGTTCTTCCAGTGCCGCGCGAATCGCCGCCAGCCCGTCGCGGACCGCATCGAGCTTTGCCTGACCCAGACGCATCGCAAGGCGCGCCTCCGCCTCGAGGCTAAGCCGGGTCAAGGCCGCGACCGCATCGTGGCCGCGAGGGGTCAGCACCACCAGCTTTGCCCGGCCGTCGGTAGGGTCGGGCCGAATCTCCACATAATCCAGCCTGGCGAGCGCATCGGTGAGATAGGCCATGCTCTGCTTGGTCATGTCCGCGCGCGCCGCCAGATCGACGATGCGCGACCCCGCGGCATCGAGGTGGCGCAGGACATTGGAGTGCGATGGCCGCAGATCGACGAACCCCTCTTGCGCTGCGGCAAGATAGATTTCCTCGCGTAGCTTGTCGTAAATTGCGCGGCACAGCTGCGCGATACGCGCGCCGTCGACGGGATGAATGTCGGTCATAAAAGGAGTCTCGCATAAGACAGTCTCTCTGTCTATAAGCCAGAAAGACAGATTAACTGACTAATGAGCCGGACCATGACGATGAATATGATCGAACGAAATCTTGCCGTGGCGCACGAACATATCGCCAACGAAGGGCTGGACCCCGCTTCGGTGATGACCCTTTATACCGACGATATCGTGCTGGAGGTGCCCGGCCGGGGCCTAAGGTTCGATACAAAGGCGGCGATAGAGGCAAATTACCGGCGCATGTTTTCCGCCCTCGCCGATGTCGAAATCATCCCGCTCGACCGCTTTGCGACCGAAACGCGCGTCGTCGACGATATGATCGTCCGATTCCGGCTGGTTGCCGAGGGGATGGACAATGCGCCACTGCCCATCGGGTCGCACGTCGAATTGCGACTGCTCCATGTCTTTCATATGGAAAAGGGCAAGATCGCGCGCGAGATTGTCCACGAACAATGGACCAGGCTCGACTAGGGCGACGTCACGCAGGACGCTCGGCTTTCAGCTCGCGGACCAGCGGCTGCAATTTGTCGTCATATTTCGCCAGCATCGTGTGGGCGCCGGCATGGTCGTAAAAGCTGACCAACTCGCGCCCATTCCAACGGTGGAGCGCATAGGCGGGGTCTTCGGCGACGATCATCGGCCGGTCGTCGGGATGATCCTCGTCGATCGGCCTCAAGTCCAGCGACACCTGCGGCGCGGTCGATGAACAGATGGCGACCGTGCGCCCCTCCCACGCCACCGTGACGCTGCGGTGCAAATGGCCGCAGATCAGCCCGCGCACCTGGGGGTTGCGTCGCACCACCTCGGTAAATGTCGCAACCCAGGGTTCGTCGGGATGGGTGTTCATCCACTCGATTCCGCTTTCGACGGGCGGATGATGCATGACGATATAGGTGGGCTTGGCCGGGTCCTTCGCCAGTTCGGCGTCCAGCCACGCCGCGCGCGCCGCACAAAAGGCGCCGCCGTGGCGCCCCTCCTCCAGCGTGTCGATCGTGACGAGGCGCAGATCGGGAAGCTCGATCGCATATTGCACGAAACCGTTGCCGTCGTCGAAGCCGGGGAAGCGCGCATGAAAATTGTCGCGCAAATCGTGATTGCCGACGCTCGGCCACACGGGAAAGGGGCAGCGCGAAAAGGCCGTCGCGAGGCGGCGATAGCTGTCCGCGTCGCCGCGATCGGTGATGTCGCCGGTCGCGAGCAACAGGTCGGGGCGGTTCGGCCCCTCGATCAACACGTCGAGCACCTCGTCGAGGCGCTTGCGGTTATATTCGGCCGGATTGTCCGGATCGAACCCGATATGAATATCGGTGATCTGGGCGATCAGCATATCCGTCCCCTGCTGTCACCGGCTGTCCCGGTCCCGATCGTTCACCCGCCCCGTCCTGCCCCATGCAAGACGGGTGTGCGCCACGTCACATCATAGAGACCACGCGGAACGCCACCTGTGATCGCGCTCACACTCCCTATAGCATCGGTGCGTTTATTTGTGGTTGCCGCGCGGTTAAGCTTTCGCTGACGCGCAGGCGTCCATGGCTTGCCACCGTCCGCATGATATTCGTGGCACATGGCGCATGGCGATTCGGTCGCGGTTTCGACCTTGACCAGCCGCGCCCCGTCCCCGCCCACATGGCAATCGCGGCACTGGCGGAGGCCGGGGATAAGCAGGTCGCCCGACGCTTTCGACGCCGGAGCCGCGGTGTGGCAGTCGGCGCACGCCGTTTCCTTGTGCGCATCATGGTCGAACCAGCCTTTTTGCAAATAGCGCGGAGTCTGGTTCACCGCAGCAACACGCCAGCCGTTACCCGCTTGGGGCGCAAAGATCGTGTGGCAGTCGTAACAAGCGCCGCCCTTGGAAAAGACCGCGCGCACCGCATCCTGCGCCCGGCGCGGACGCACCGCAAGCTCGTTGAAATAGATATTATAGACTTGCCCCTCGGCATAGGCGCCGGGCCGCCGTCGCTGCATTCCGCCGAGCTGGAGCGGGCGGCTCGGCGGCGTAGAGCGGTAATAGGCGGTGAGGTCGGCGACCACCTGATCGGGCTCGCCATGGTGCAAGGTGCGCGTCACACCGCCGATGGTCTCGAACGCGAGGCTGTGGCACATTGCGCAGTCGCGCTCCATCTCGACCGGCTTCACACGCACGCCGTCAGCCTCGACTCGGTGGCAGTTTTCGCATTCGAGCTTTTGCCCGAAGCCGTGACGCCCGCGGAAACTTGCCGCCATCCGCGCGACCCCGCCGGTCGCCCGCAAGTGCAGGTCGTGCGGGAACTTGAGGCCATTATAGTCAATCACCCCCTTCGCCAGCGTCGTGCGCACCGGATTGCCGCCCGCCGCCGGGCGCACCAGCGGACGGAACTCGGGGTGCGCCGTGCCGAAATCGGCAGCGTCGGCCAGCATCGTCGGATGCCCTGCCGCCTTCAACCGCGCCGACATGCCGTCGTGGCAATCGGCGCAGAATGTCTGCGGCGTCGCCGCCATCGGCCCCGCGCCTTCATGTTCGGTATGGCAATCGACGCAGCGGCCCTGCGGTTTGTTGAAGGTCTTGGCAAACCCCGCCAATATCCGCTCGCTCACGCCCGGCGGATGCCGCGCCGCGAGCAGCATCGCGGTCGGGGCGTTCGCATGCGCCATGCTCATCGCCTTATGCTCGCCGGTGTGGCAATTGACGCACGCGGTGTCGGTCACGGCGACGAACGGCTCGACATGGCACGACTGGCAGTCGTTTTTCAGATTGGCGTGTGCGCTCGACAGCGGCCCCGATAGCCAGGCGCTGTCGGCGTGATAGCCGTCCGGGCGTTCATCGACATTTTTATAGCTGTACCACGCCCAGATCGGCCCGATCAGGAAGGCGAGCAGCATCGCCGCAGCAAAAACCCACGCCCCCAGCCGCTTGCCGGGCATCACGCCCTGCAGCGAAAAGGCCTTCGCCTCGTCGACGTCCTTCGACGATTGCGACACCTCGTCGATGCGCTCGACGAGCAGAATGATCTTTTCCTCCTCGCGCGCGATGGTCAGCCGGTGCCCGCCGAAACGCAGCTCGCCCCCTGCGGCGCTGTCGATGTCGACGACCGTTTCGGTCCGGCCGTTGAGGTCGAACCCCAGCCCTTCGCGCGCAGTCACGCGCACGGTGCGCCCGTCGCCGCTCTCGATCGTCGCATGGTGCGGATTGACCGCAAGGTCGGCGACATGGATCGCATTCCCCGCGTCGCGGCCGAGCGTGATCGTATCGCCGGGCAGCGGTTGATCGCGGATGATCTGCTTACCCGTCTTGGTGGTCGCAATGCGGCGCAGGATAAAGCTCATATCCCCCGCCTCACCAGTAAAAGAAAACGCTGACGATATGCGCCGACAGCGCCGCGATCAGCGCAAAGGTCAGCGGCACATGCACATAGAGCCAGATTTCGAGCAGCGCGCGAATCCGGAGGTGCTGGCGCAGCCGCGCGAGGGCCGCCTCCTTCTGCTGGAGCAGCCTGACGACCTTTTCACGCGCTTCCGCATCGCTGCTGCCGGGCAGGCGGAGCGCGCGCAGTGCTGCCGCGGTCGCGCAATTCGGATAGCGTCCGCGCAGCCGCGCGGCGATCCCGCCCGCAAACGGATCTTCGTCCAGCGCCGCAAGCACCGGCGCGGTGTCCTCGGGCGTCAACGGCTGCGCCGCGCTGTGAAGCTGGCGGTCAAAGGCGCGGATCGCCTCGAGCATCTGCATCTGCGTCATCTGCTCGCGATTGTTCGACAGCGCCTGCGGGAGCGTCGCATAGACGATCACGCCGTAAAGGCCGGACAGGATCACCAGCATCATCAGCGCCCAGGCCAGCGTGTGGACGTTCCAGCCGAGCTGGAATCCCGTGTGCCACGTGCCGATGACGATCAGGCTCAGCCCCAGATAGACATGCGCCGAGGTCCAGGCCTTCAGCGACCAGTGATCGCTCGTCATCTTGCGCTTGCGATAGCCGAGTGCGGTGAGCCACAGGATCAGGCCCGCACCGATCGTACCGAGCGTATAGCCGTACCAGCTCCCCCCATTATGCCGCGGCGTCACGTCGACCAGCGCGTAGGACAGAATGACCAGCAGACAGAGTCCACCCGAAATCTTCGCCCAGCGGAAACCGGCATAGCGAAGGAAGCCCTCGTGCCGCCGCTCGCGCACGCGCTCGGTCTGCGTCGCTCGCGCGCGGCGGCGTTTGAACAAGGTCGCCATCAGCCCGCATCCTCTTCGAGCCGCGCGATCGACAGAAACTCCTCGGGCGACACGCGGATCGCGGCGCCGGTCGGGCACGCCCGCACGCATGCGGGGCCGCCCGATATGCCTTTGCACATGTCGCATTTGACCGCGATCTTCTTGGGCTTTTCGTCGCGGAGCTGCTTCTTGGTCCATTTGGGCGAGGGTTCGCCCGGCCCCGGCCCCTTGCCGAGCAGCAGCCAGCTCAGCAGGCCCGGTTTCGGGGGCGGCGCGGCCTCCATGCGGATCACGCCATAGGGGCAGTTGCGCATGCAATTGCCGCAGCCGATGCAGCCCGGCTCCATGAACACTTCGCCGTCGGGACCGCGGTGGATCACATTGGGCGGGCAATCGGCCATGCAGTGCGGATGTTCGCAATGGCGGCAGCTGGTCGGCACATGCAGATGCGCGAACGTCTTCCCCGCCTCGCGGTCGAGCCGCGACAATCCTTCATGGCTGTCGGCGCACGCCTTTTCGCAATTGTCGCAGCCGACGCACAGATTTTCGTCGATCAGCAGCGCGTCGGTCGCCTCGCCCAGCCCCTCTTTCATGATGAAGCTCGCGGTGTCCGAATAAAGGTCGACCGCGCTCGAATAGCTCGCCTTGCGCGATTCGATAAAGCTGTTCATCGCCGCGCGCTCGGCGACCGCGGCTTCGGTGGCCTCGCGCACCTGCGGCCGCGCCGCGAGCATCTGGCGGAAACCCTCGCCCTTCAGCTTGATAATCTCGCTGCCGACCGCTGCCTTGACCGTCGCGGTGCGCTTGCCGCCGCCGAGTACCGCCATCTCTCCGAAAAAACTGCCTGCGGGCAGATAGGAGAGGAAGATCGGCTTGCCGCCAATATCCTTCTCGACCACCATCGAACCCGAACGGATGACATAGATATCGTCGCCCTCGTCGCCCTCTTCGAGCACGACCTTGCCCGCGGGAACGCGGATGACCTCGGCATCGTCCAATACGGGTTCGAGGTCGGCGGGGGTCAGTCCGCCCTTGAATATCTGGAGCAACTGCCGCTCGAGCGAGATGCGGTTGATCGCGCGTTTGGCGCCCGGCACCGCCGCCATCAGCTTGAGCGCCGCGGTGCGCGATACTTCGACGAAGATGCTGTCCTCGCCCGCGCGGATCGTTGCGCCGCGCTTGCGGCCCGAGATCAGTCCGACCTCGCCGAAAATCGACCCCTGTTCGATCGGGACCGTGACATCGGGTCCGACTTCGACCTCGGCAAACCCGTCGGCAATCGCGAACACCGACGATCCGGGCTCGCCCTTTTCGAACACCACATCGCCCTTGCGGTAAAAGGCGACCTTCGAATCGAGCATGAATTCGCGCATCTGCAGCGGCGAGACATCGGCAAAGATGCGCACGCGCTCGCGCAGATAGTCCAGCCACTCGCTCACCGACCTCTTCTGCGGCAGCTCGGCAAAGATCGCCGCCAGATCCTTTTCGTCGGCGGGGGTCAGGCCGGTGTTGCCATTGATGAACTCGACGACGTCATAGCCCTGGTTCATGCAATGCTTGATCAACGGGTAGCCCGCGAGCGCGCCGATCACGAAGATGCCGGGGACGGTCGATTCAAAGGTCGGCGACAGTTTGGGAAAAGCCTCACGGTCCGGCCCGGTGAATTCGATCCCCATCGACTCGACAAAGCCGCGCGGCGCGACCGAACCCAGCCGCGCGACGATGATGTCGCACGGGATGGTCTCGTCGCCGTCAGGGGTTTCGAGCGTCAGGAAACCCGGCTCGACCTTTTTGGGCTGCGTCTCGGTGCGGATGCTCATCAGCCCGTTTTCGCCCGCCTCCATCATGTCGGAGACATTCTTGGCCTTGGCGCGCGCGAAATCCTTCGATCGGTTGAGGATGGTGACGGTATTTTCGAGCGCCTCTTCGGCGACGCCCAGCGCATTTTCGATCCCCGCGTCGCCCGATCCGACGACGGTGATATGCTTGTCCTTGAAGTCTTCGGGATCGTCGACCTGATAGATGATGTGCGGCAGGTCGTATCCCTCGCAGCGCAGCCGGTTCGGGTTGCCCTGCGTGCCGATCGCCAGCACGATCGTCTCGGCGTGGTAGACTTGGCCCTTGGCGGTCTTGATTGCGAAGCCGCCCTTCGCGCCCGTGACCTCGGTGACTTCGGCGTGATAGGCGACATTGACCTTGTTGTTCGCCGCATCCTCGTCCCAATTGCCGAGGATATGTTCGCGCGCACCCTCGGCAAAACGGCAATCGGAGCGAAGGTCGAGCCGTTCGGGCGTCGCGAGCACGCGCTTGCCCTTCTGATATTTGAAGATGGTGTCGGAAAGATGATCGGTCTTTTCGAGCAGGACGTGGCTCATGCCCAATTGCCCCGCACGCGACGCCGCGCTGAGCCCGGCGGGCCCCGATCCGATGATCGCGACCTTGACGCGATCCAGAGGGGCCGGCTGGGTCATGCGCACGCGCTTTCGCGGCCCAAGGGCCTGTCCATAATCAAGACGCTGGCGAACGCGTGCTCGGGCATCCCATTCCCCCCAATCGCTTACCCCTAAGCGACCAACAAATCTGGATGCGACCCGGATTTATGTCCTGTCGTCAAGCTATGCCCTTGAATGCGGGAAAAGGTCAACCGGCGACGCCGCGATTCCCGCTGCTGCGAGACGTTCGCAATCTTTGACGATCAGCAGACGCGAACGACCGAAACCGGACCTTAATTCAGTCGTCATCCCGGCGAAGCCTGTCCTGAGCGCCTGCAAGGCAGCCGAAGGGGCCGGGATCTCACCCTGTCGGATTGACGCATCGGCGAGATCCCGGCCTTCGCCGGGATGACGAATAGGGGCCGGGATGACGAATAAGGGACGGGCAACGCCCCACCCCAAAACGACGACCGATCAGGCCAGCTCGAACATCGCCGCGATACGCTCCGACGGCGTCGGCTCGAAGCGCGACCAGCCGTCGGGGCCGAGCTTTTCGAGCGGGCGGAAGCGCGCCTTGTACGCCATGCGCGCCGACCCTTCGATCCAGTAGCCGAGATAGACATAGGGTAGCCCCGCCTTCCCGGCGCGCAGGACATGGTCGGCGATGATGAAAGTGCCCAGCCCCTCACGCATCGGATGCGCGGCGTCGAAGAAGCTGTAGATCATCGACAGCCCGTCGCCCTGCCGGTCGGTCAGGCAGCATCCAACGAGCCGCCCTTTGCTGCCGTCGGCGGTCGGCTCGCGATATTCGACCATATAGGAATCGACAGGGGTTTGTTCGACCATGTCGGCGAAGTCCTGCTCGTCCATGTCGGCCATGCCGCCCTGGGGGTGGCGCGACGCGAGATAGGAGCGGAGCAGCGCATATTGTTCTTCGGTCGCCCACGGCTTGCACGCTGTGACGATCAGGTCGCCGTTGCGGCGCAGATTGCGCTTCTGCGAATTGCTGGGCGCAAATTCACTCGCGCAGACGCGCACCGACACGCACGCCGAACAATCGGCGCAGCTCGGGCGATAGGCGACCGACTGGCTGCGCCGAAAGCCGATCCGGCCGAGCGCGTCGTTAAGCTCGCTCGCATTATTGCCGCTCAGCTCGGTAAACACCTTCCGCTCGGTCTTGCCCGCCAGATAGGGGCAAGGTGCGGGGCTCGTCACGAAGAAGCGCGGAAAACGGAACGGTGCGGACACGCGGATTGGACCTCCGAAATGGCGTTGCGGCGCCCCCCGACGCGGGCCCGACGCACTCTCTGCACCAACTATGACGCGCGGCGTCAATGGTGCAAAGTGCGTTTACCATTTTTAGTCGTGCCGTTCTGAATCAACGCGAAAATTATCTGAATCGCGCGGTAAGGATTGTGCCGGACTGAATCAGAAATGCGGATTGGTTCTAATCGTCATCCCGGCGCAGGCCGGGATCTCGCCGGTGCGTCGACCCAATACGGTGAGATCGCGGCCTGCGCCGGGATGACGGAAGATGCTCAACTATATCCGCGCAGCTCGTCGCCGGTCAGCGTCGCGACGTGCAGCACATTGGTCGACCCCGGCGTGCCGAACGGCACCCCTGCCATCATCACCAGCTTCGCGCCTGCCTTGCCGATCCCGTGGCGCAGCGCCATGCGCTTGCCCTTGGCGATCATCTCTTCGAAACTGCCGATGTCCTTCGTCGGCACCGCATGGGCACCCCACAGCAGCCCCATGCGCCGCGCCGCCTCCTTCTTCGGCGTCAGCACGAGCAAAGGCGCACCGGGCCGCTCGCGCGCGACGCGGCGCGCGGTCGACCCCGAGAAGGTGAAACAGATGATCGCGTCGGCGCCGATCGTTCCCGTGATCGCCCCCGCCGCCTCGGCCAGTGCATCGGCCGTTGTCGCGTCGGGCGCGGTTTCGGTGAAGTGGAGGCGGCGAAAATAATCGGGGTCGCCCTCGACCGATCGCGCGATCGAATCCATCATCGTCACCGCCTCGACCGGCCAGGCGCCCGCCGCGGTTTCGGCCGACAGCATGATCGCATCGGCGCCGTCATAGATGGCGGTCGCGACGTCGCTGACCTCGGCGCGCGTCGGCGAGGGGGAAACGATCATCGATTCGAGCATCTGCGTCGCGACGACGACGGGCTTACCCATCCGCCGCGCGGCCGCGACGATCCGCTTTTGCAGCGGCGGCACCGCTTCGGGCGGCAGCTCGACGCCCAGATCGCCGCGCGCGACCATCGCCGCGTCGGCGATCTCGAGTATCTCCTCCAGCCGCTGCACCCCCGAAGGCTTTTCGAATTTGACGAGCAGCGCCGCCTTGCCGCCGATCAGGCGCCGCGCCTCGGCGACATCCTCCGGGCGCTGCACGAACGACAGGGCGATCCAGTCGACCCCCTGTTCGAGCGCGAAGGTCAGGTCCTTGCGATCCTTTTCGGTGAGCGCGGCGAGCGGCACGACAACGTCGGGGACGTTGACGCCCTTTCGGTCCGAAATCCGGCCTCCGACCTCCACGACCGTCTCGATCCGGTCCGCCGCCACATCTTTCACGCGGAGCACCAGTTTGCCGTCGTCGACAAGCAGCCGGGTATCGGGTTCGAGCGCGGCGAACAGCTCGGGGTGCGGCAGGTGGACGCGGCCCGCGTCGCCGGGCGCCTTGTCGGTGTCGAGAACGAAGCGCTGGCCCTTCGCAAGCTCGGCAGGGCCATCCTTGAACGTCCCGACGCGCAGCTTCGGCCCCTGCAGGTCGACGAGGATCGTCGTCGGGCGGCCGGTCTCCTTTTCCAGCGCGCGGATCGCGGCGATCACCTTTGCGTGTCCCGCATGGTCGCCATGGCTCATATTGACGCGGAAAGCATCGGCGCCCACGCGGTGCAGCGCCGCGATCATATCGGGATTGGCGCTCGCGGGGCCAAGGGTCGCCAGAATGCGCACCTTGCGCTGGCGGGGGGTAAAGCTCTGGGCCACAAATGCTCCGGAAGGCTGCGATGTAACTGGCGCTTGCCTAAGCGCGTTGCCCCCGCCTAGGCAAGCCGCGTATAGCTATTCAACCACCGGCCGAAGGAAAGTTCCATGTCCTGCAGCGACGATCCCACCGCCCCCGATGCGGCGCTCGATACGCTCGACGACGCGGTCGCCGCGGCGGCGTTCCGCCGCCTCGTCCGCCTGCTCCAGCATCGTCACGACGCCGCCAACATCGACCTGATGGGGCTCGCGGGTTTCTGTCGCAACTGCCTCGGCGACTGGATCGCCGAGGCCGGCGACATGGACAAGGAGACCGGCCGCGCGATCGTCCACGGCATGCCGACCGCGGAGTGGAAAGCGCGCTATCACGTCGCCGCGACGCCCGAACAGCTTGCACGGATGGAAGAAAGCATGGCGAAGAATCCCTGACCCCGCTAATCGGGCGGCGGGGCGATTCTCGTCCCATCACCTTTCATCCTGAGCGGAGTATATAATGAGCGAAGCCACTGTGTCCGACGAACAACTGCGCCTCTTCATCGAGCGCGTCGAGCGTCTGGAAGAAGAGAAAAAGGGCATCGCCGACGATATCCGCGACACCTATAACGAAGCCAAGAGCAACGGCTACGATCCCAAGATCATGCGTCAGATCGTCCGCCTCAGGAAAATGCCGGTTCACGATCGCAAGGAAATGGAAGCGATCCTCGACGTCTATAAATCGGCGCTCGGGATCGACTGACGCCTTCCCCGCAGCCAGTAGGAGAGTGACGATGTTCGGCACCACGACCCCCACGATCGAAGGCCGTCCGGTCCGCGAATATCTGGGCATCGTCACCGGCGAGGTGATCGTCGGCGCCAACCTGTTCCGCGACCTTTTTGCCTCGATCACCGACATCGTCGGCGGCCGTTCGGGCAAATATGAGGACGTGCTGGCCCGCGCGCGCAAGGAAGCGATCGCGGAAATGGAGGCCGAAGCCGCACGCTTGGGCGGCGACGCGGTGGTCGGTGTCGACCTCGATTATGAAGTGCTGGGCCAGAACGGTTCGATGCTGATGGTCAGCGCGTCGGGAACAGCGGTGACGCTGGGGTGAGCGCCGGTATCCGGCTGGCAACAACGGGCGATGCCGCGCGTTGCGCCGAGATTTACGCACCCTATGTCACCGACACATGGGTCAGTTTTGAACACTGCCCGCCTGACGCGGCGGAAGTAGCGCGCCGGATAGAGGAATATGGGGCCAGCCATGGGTGGCTGGTCGCCGAGGTCGAGGGGAAAATTGCGGGGTACGCCTATGGCTCCCCGCACCGCACGCGCGAAGCCTATGCCACCTCCGCGGATGTCGCGATCTATCTCGATGCGGCCTTTGCGCGCGCGGGAATTGGGCGGCGGCTTTACGAGGCGCTCTTTCCGATTCTCAAGAATCGCAATATTCATGCGGTCTTTGCGGGCATCGCCTTGCCGAACGACGCCAGCGTCGGCCTGCACGAAGCGATGGGCTTCACGCCGGTCGGAATCTACCGCGAGGTCGGCTGGAAAATGGGCGGCTGGCGCGACGTCGGGTGGTGGCAGCGGTTGCTTTGACGATCGGTCCTGATGTAAGCGCGCGCCCAGTTCCTCCCAGCCGCAGAGAAGAGAGCCATGGCCGGCCATAGTAAATTCAAGAACATCATGCACCGCAAGGGGCGCGCGGACGCGCAGCGCTCCAAACTGTTCTCCAAACTGTCGCGCGACATCACCGTGGCGGCCAAGTCGGGCCTGCCGGACCCGGCCGCCAATCCGCGCCTGCGCCTGGCCATCAACAACGCCAAGGCCGAAAGCCTGCCCAAGGACGTGATCCAGCGGGCGATCAACAAGGCCTCGGGCGGCGACGTGGATACGATGGAAGAGGTCCGCTACGAGGGCCGGGGCCCCGGCGGCGTCGGCATCATCATGGAAGCCCTGACCGACAACCGCAACCGCGCGGCCTCCAACATCGGCACGGCCTTCAAGAAGAACGGCGGCGCCCTGGGCGAGATGAACTCGGTCGCCTTCATGTGGGACAAGGTGGGCAAGATCGTCTATCCGGCCGAGGCCGGCACAGAGGACGCCGTGATGGAGGCCGCCATCGAGGCGGGCGCCCAGGACGTCGAGAGCGATCTGGTCAAGCCGGACATCTATGAGGACGCGCCGGGCCACACCATCTGGACCGCCTATGAGGACCTGAACGAGGTGGCCGAGGCCATGTCCAAGGTGCTGGGCGACCCCAAGTCCACCGCCATCGTCTGGAAGCCCCAGTCGGAAGTGACGGTGACGGGCGAGGCGGTCGGAACCCTGTTCAAACTGCTGGACGCCCTGGACGCCGAGGACGACGTGTCCGCCGTCTATTCCAATGAGGATATTTCCGACGAGGATGCGGCGAAATACGCCGGCTGATCGGCGAACGCGGGTCTCGACTTGGGCGCGCCTCGCGCTTAACCTTTCGTCAACGCTTGGGGCGCGGCTGATTCGACCAGGGGTCGAGCCGGCTCGCCGGAGCGAAGACGGAGGGGCGCGATCATGAAGTTGACCAGAATAGACCGGGTTCTGTCCCGCGGCGGCAAGGCCCTGAGCAATGAGGCCCCGGCCGCGCCCGCCTCCGCCCTCGCCTCCCGGGCGGAGGAGCAGGACGTCGCCGGCCTGATCGGCGAACGGTTCGAAACCATCCAGGACAGTCTGGATCAGCTGGCCGAAATGGCCCAGCGGTTCGGGACCTTCGAGACCCTGCTGGGTCAGCTGCGCGATCCGCTGGAGGCCGAGTTCCGGTCGCGGCGCGACAACCACGTCGAACTGGTCAATCTGCGCAACGCCCATGACGAGGCGGCCCGGCAGCTGGGTCTGGCCAACGCCGAGGTCCGCCGCCTGTCCGAGGCCCTGGCGGAGGCCGAGGCCAAGGTGGACGATCTGGAGGCGCGCGGCGCCGAGAGCGCGGCCAATCTGCAGGAGGCCCGGGTCGAGATCGGCCGGCTGCGCGCCGACCTGGCCCAGTCCGCCACCCGGATCGAAGGCTTCGAAGCGGTCGATCGCGCCGCCGTCCAGCGCATCCGCGAACTGGAGCAGGACCAGGAATCGCTGCGTCTCCAACTGACCCAGGCCGAGACGGCGCGGTCTGAGCTGGAGGCCGCCCGCGCCCAGATCCAGCGCGACCACGCCCTGGTGCTGGAAGAGAACACCGTGCTGCGCCGCCGCGTGGACGAGGTGGGGACCGAGGTGGCCGCCCTGGCGCGGGCCGCGGCGACCGGCGAGGGCCAGCTGGCGACCGAACGCGCCCGCGCCGCCTCCGAACAGGCCGAGGCCGCCCGCGCCATCCGCACCCTGGAGAGCCAGGTCGAGGCCGCCCGCGCCGAGGCCGCCTCCCTGACTGCACGCCTTGACACGGCGACGGCGCGGGCCAACGGGCTGGAGGTGCTGAACAGCGAACTGACCTCGCGCCTGGGCGAGCTTCAGACCGGGGGCCATGCGGCCGAGCGCCGGGCGGACACGCTGCAGATCAATCTGGACCGCGCCGTCGAGCGGGTGCGCGCTCTGGAGAGCGAGATCGAGGAGGCGCGTCAGCGTCAGGCCGCCATGGAGGTCGCCCGCGTGGCGGCCGTGGACCGCGCCGACGCCCTGGCCAAGGCGGCCGCCGGCCACGACAAGGCCATCGCCCGCGCCGAGGACCGGATGGTCAAGCTGCAGGCCAAGCTGAGCGCGGCGCAGGACGAGCATGAGAAGCGCGTCCAGACCCTGAACCAGCAGATCAGCGCCCTGCGCGAAGATCTGGAAAGCGTCCGGGCCGAGGCCGCCATGTCGGCCGCCGCCTTGGACGCCGCCCGTCGGGGCCGGGGCGGCCGTCCCAGCATCGCCGACGCCGCCGCCCAGCTTCAGGCCATCGTCGGCTGATCGTCCGAAACAGGGCGCGCCCGGAACATTCAGACGTGCCCTTCGCTTGATCGGCCATGATGAGCGACCTGTTGAACGGCGCGCTCTGGCCGATCCTCGGCGCGATCGTCGCCGGCGGCGTGATCGGGCTGGAGCGCGAATGGCGCGGCCGGGCGGCCGGTTTTCGAACCCACATCCTGGTCAGCCTGGCCTCGGCCCTTCTGATGCTGGCGGCCATGCGTCAGGCCGACTGGGCCTTTCGCGCCCTGCCCGATGAGAACATCGTCACCGATCCGACGCGAATGGCCCATGGGGTGCTGACCGGCATCGGCTTTCTGTGCGCCGGGGTGATCTTCCGCACCGGGTTTTCCGTGCACGGCCTGACCACCGCCGCCTCCCTGTGGATCACCTCGGCCATAGGGCTGCTGTTCGGGGCGGGGCTTTACGGCCTGGGCGCCTTGGGGACCGGGGTTACGGCCCTGATCCTGGGGGGACTGCGGCTGATCGACCTGCGCCTGCCCGACCGCAAGGTGGTGGATGTGGTCGTGGCCTGGGACCGGGCGGCCCCGTCGCCGGAGGAGCAGGTCCAGGCGGCCATTCGCGCCATCGACCCCCAAGCCCATTCCGGGCGGCTGGAGCTGATCCACGACGGGCGCAGAATCCGGCGATCCTGGCGGCTGAAGGCGGCGACGGACGATGAGCTGGAGCGGCTGGCCGGCCTGTTGTGCGCCGCGCCGGGCGTCGCCGCCTATCGGCTGAATCCGCGCGACGGCTGAGCGGGGCGGGAACCGTCGCGGGCCGCGCGGATTAGCCGGTGGACCGTCAGACCCGCCATGCCCGGCGCCGCTCTGGTCGAAGGATGCAGACCCCGATGGACATCACCCAGCTGATCTTGGACGACCACGCCGAACAGCGCCGCCTGTTCTCGATCATCGAACAGATCGACCCGACGGACGTGGACGCCCTGAGCGCCGTCTGGCTGAGGCTGTCGGCCTTTCTGGACGTCCATGCCGAGGCCGAGGAGCGGTTCTTCTATCCCGACCTGATCAAGCTGGGCGAAGGCGCCAATGACGCCGACGACGGGACGGTGGAGGGCGAGACCGAAGACGCCATCGAGGACCACAACAAGCTGCGCGATGCGGTCAAGGCGGTGGAACGGCATCCGGTCGGCAGTCCGGACTGGTTCGCGGCGGTGGGCCGGGCCAATGTGGTCAACTCCAAACATATGGGCGAGGAGGAGCGGCAGGGGCTGACCGACTTCCGCCTGAACGCCGACCTTGACCTCCGCCACGACCTGGCGGTCCGGTTCGCCGCCTTCGAGGCCGAACACATCACCGGGGTGAAGCCGGTCAACAAGGACCCGGAAACCTATGTGGAGGCCCACGGCTGAGGTCGATCGGGCCGGGTTTCTGAAGCTGTTCATTGCCCGCTAACCCTCTTTGCGGCATGAGGGGAACGGATGGCGAACGAAACAGTCAGAATCATCGGCCTGGACCCCGGTCTGCGACGCACCGGCTGGGGCGTGATCACAGCCGACGGCGCGCGCCTGCGCTGGGTGGCGCACGGGGTGGTGGCCCCGCCCGAGGCCGCGCCCTTTTCCGAACGGCTGCTGTTCCTGTTTGAGGCCCTGGGGACGATCTGCGCCGACCACGGTTGCGAGGAGGCGGCGGTGGAAGAGGTGTTCGTCAACGTCAATCCGTCCTCGACCCTGAAGCTGGGCCATGCCCGGGCGGCGGTCATGCTGGCGCCGGCCCAAAGGGGCTTAAGGGTCGCGGAATATTCGCCGAACCTGATCAAGAAGGCGGTGGTCGGGGCCGGCCACGCCGACAAGAGCCAGATCGCCTTCATGGTCAAACGACTGCTGCCGACCGCCGGGGACGTGAAGGCGGACGCCGCCGACGCCCTGGCCGTGGCGATCACCCATGCGCAACTGAGGAAACGGTCCTTGCTGGAAGCCATGCACCGGGGGGCGGCGTGATCGGGCGGTTGAGAGGCGTGCTGGCCGAGGTCGGGGAGGCGGACTGCCTGATCGACTGCGGCGGGGTGGGCTATGTAGTGTCGTGCGGGGCGCGGACCCTGGGCCGGCTGCCGGCGCCGGGGGACGAGACGACCCTGCATGTCCATTCGCAGTGGAGCGAGGACGCGGGCCCGCGCCTGTACGGATTCCTGACCCGCGACGAGCGGCGGGCCTTCACGACCCTGCTGGCCATTCAGGGCGTGGGGCCCAAGGCGGCCCTGGCGGTGCTGGACGTGCTGCCGCCCGCCGAACTGGCGTCGGCTGTGGCGCGCGAAGACAAGGCGGCCGTGGCGCGGGCCAACGGCGTGGGGCCGAAACTGGCGCTGCGGATCGTCACCGAGCTGAAGGGCAAGCCCCTAAGCAGTATAGTGGGTGACGTCAGCTTTGCGCCGGCCGCACCCGGCCTGCACGTCGAGATCGCACCGCCGGTTCCGTCCATCACCGGCGAGGCCGTGTCCGCCCTGCTCGGGCTGGGCGTCGCCGAGGTCAATGCGCGCCGCGCCGTGGATCAGGCGTTGATCCGTTTGGGCGAAGAGGCCGAACTGTCGGCGGTGATCCGCGCGGCCCTGCAGGAGCTGGGGCGGTGATTGGAAGGGAGTGGCGAGTGGCGAGTGGCGGGTGGCGAGCGCTGTCGTGTGGCCTCACCGGACTGTACGCCGCTTTTGCCGATGATGGGCCGAAAGCGGGGCGGCTTTCTCGCCACTCGCCACTCGCCACTCGCCACTCGGCAGCCACTCGCCACCCAGGTCGACCATGACCCGCATCATCTCCCCCGAGGCCGAAACGGGCGAAGCTTTCGACCGCGCCCTGCGGCCCCAGACCCTGGCGGAGTTCGTCGGCCAGTCTCAGGCCAAGGGCAATCTGAAGGTCTTCATCGACGCCGCGCGCGGCCGGGCCGAGGCCCTGGATCATGTGCTGCTGTTCGGCCCGCCCGGTCTGGGCAAGACGACTTTGGCGCAGATCGTGGCGCGCGAGCTGGGGGTGGGCTTTCGGGCCACGTCCGGACCGATCCTGGCCAAGGCGGGCGACCTGGCGGCGATCCTGACCAATCTGGAGCCGCGCGACGTCCTGTTCATCGACGAAATCCACCGCTTAAGCCCCCAGGTCGAGGAGATCCTGTATCCGGCCATGGAGGACCATGTGCTGGACCTGATCATCGGCGAAGGGCCGTCGGCGCGGTCGGTGCGGATCGACCTGGCGCCCTTCACCCTGGTGGGAGCCACGACCCGGGCGGGCCTCCTGGCCACGCCGCTGCGGGACCGGTTCGGCATTCCGCTGAGGCTGGAGTTCTATACCCCCGACGAACTGACGGCGGTGGTGCGCGGCACGGCGCGCAAGATGGGCGCCGGGATCGACGAGGGCGGGGCGCGCGAGATCGCCTCTCGCGCGCGGGGCACGCCCCGGATCGCAGGGCGGCTGCTGCGCCGGGTGCGCGACTTCGCCTCGGCCGAAGGGGCGGAGACCATCTCGAAGCTGGTGGCGGCGCGGGCCCTGGCGCGGCTGGAGGTGGACGAGGCCGGGCTGGACAGTCTGGACCGGCGGTTCCTGAAGGCCCTGATCGAAAACTACGGCGGCGGCCCGGTGGGGATGGACACTCTGGCGGCGGCCATCGCCGAGGCGCGCGACGCGGTCGAGGACGTGATCGAACCCTATCTGCTGCAACAAGGCTTCATCATGCGCACCCCGCGCGGCCGCATAGCCTGCGCCAAGGCCTATGCGCATCTGGGGCTGACCCCGCCGCCGAACCCGAGCGCCGGCCCGGTTCCCGGCGACCTGTTCGAGTGACGATCGCCTTCGATCCGGGCAAGGATGGGATCAACCGCGAGAAACACGGGCTGTCTTTGGCGCGCGCCAGCGAAATCGATCTCCGCACCGCTTATGTGCTGGTGGATGACCGTCAGGATTACGGCGAGCCACGCTGGCGCGCCTATGGTATGTTGGACGGACGGCTGCATATGCTGGCCTTCACCGTCCGCGACGGCGTAATAAGGGCCATCAGTCTGCGGCGCGCGAACGTCAAGGAGGTCCGACGCTATGGCTGATCCCGAATTCAGCCTCGATCCGAACGACTATGAGGATGGCGAGATCGACGATCCCCAGAATCCGGAGTGGACGGATGAGGATTTCGCCAGGGCGCGGCCTTTGCGGGAAGCCTTGCCTGAGCTTTACGCCCAGATCGTCGCCGAGCGCGAAGTCGGTCTGAAACTGCCTGCCGACACCATTCGCGCCTTCGCCGAAGAGGGCGAAGACTGGAAGGAGCGGATGGCCCAGACCCTGACCGAGGCGGCGCGCAAGAAACACGCGGCCTGATCGTCGATAGGCGTTGCCAAGCGAGGCGGGCGGGGGTTTGCTGGGACGAACCGGAGCCCTCGACCCATGATCCTGCGCACCCTGGCCTTAGTGGCGTTTGCGGCCGGCCTGACCAGTCTGGCGCCGCCTGCGAAAGCAGCCGCCCCCGTCTTCACCGAAAAGGCCTGTCCGGCCGAATGGCCGACCGAGGTGCGCCAAGTGCGGTGCGGAACCCTGACTGTGGACGAGGCGCGCGACGGGACGGTCAGCGACCGGCGCATCGACCTGGCCCTGGTCATCATCAAGGCCGCCGCCCCCTATAAGGACGCCTCGGGTCAGGCCCTGCCGACGGTGGTGATGTTCCACGGCGGGCCGGGCGGGGCCATGGTCGGCGGGGCCGGGCGGATGCTGACGGCCCTGCGTCGCAATCCGGAAGCCTTTGCGGTGGATCAGGACGTGATCCTGTTCGATCAGCGCGGCGGCGGGGCCGGCGCCCCGTCGATGGATTGTCCGGGCGTCGAACTGACCGATGCGGGGCCGCCGTCGGATGCGGATCGCGATGGGCTGATCGCCTGTCTGAAGGGGTATCAGGCCCAAGGCGTCGATCTGAACCAGTACAACGCCGCCGCCACCGCCGCCGATGTGAAGGACATGGTCCAGGCCCTGGGCCTGTCGAAGATCGACCTGTGGGGCGGCTCCTACGGCCCGCGCATCGAGGCGGCGGTCATCACCCACCAGCCCCAGATCGTTCGCGCCGCCGTGATGGACAGCCCCTGGCCGCCCGAGGGCAACTGGGCGGTTGGAACCCCGGAACAGGTATCGACGGCGGTCAAGATCATCCTGGGCAAATGCCAGGCCCAGGCGGACTGCGCGGCGCGTCATCCGGGCCTGCAAACGCGGTTCGAGGCCGAGGCGCGCAAATGGCTGGCCGGCCCCGTGACGGGCAAGGACGGGCGCACGTTTACCGTCGACGACCTGTCGGCCTTTCTGATGGACACCACCTACAGCGCGCGGGGCGTGCGCAGCCTGCCGGCCGATCTGGAGAAGATCATCGCCGGAGACCTGAGCCCCGTCGCCGAGATCGCCGAGGACCGGACCTATTATTTCGAGGGCCAGCACATGGCCCATCTGTGCAAGGAAGAACTGCCGTTCGAATCCAAGGCGCGGCTGGCGGCGGGCGCGGCGGGCGATCCCGTCGCCGAGGTTCTGGTCCCCTCGCTGTCGCGGCTGTTCGACGTCTGTGCGGCGGTAGGGGAACGGCCCGCGCTGCCGATCGAGAACCTGCCGGTCCAGACCGACGTCCCGACCCTGTTCGTCGCCGCCGAGATCGATCCGGGCTGCCCGCCGCCCCTGACCGAGGCGGCGGCCAAGGGCTACTCCAACAGCCAGGTGGTGATCGTGACCAATGCGACCCACGGCGTCATCAACGCCAGCCCCTGCACCCGCAAGATGGCGCGCGACTTCCTGCGCGATCCGTCGGCGCCGGTGGATCGAAGCTGCCTGCCGCCGGCGGACACGCCGCTGAACTTCATCGAGGCCGCGACGGCGGGCTGAGACATGGGGCGGGCCTGGGTCTTTCCGTCCTCTTCCCGTGCGATCGCCGCCCTGTTCGTCGCGGCGGCGCTGGCGGCGGCCGGGGCGGGACTGTGGATGATGACCCACCGGTCGCGGATTGCGCCGCCCGAGACGCCGTCGCATCGGGTCGTGCGCCAGATCGGCGAACAGCTGGGCCCCGGCGCCGAGCTGCGCTACGCCGAGGCGGGCGAGAAGCGGGCCGTCTGCGGCTATGTGGGCCGGTCCAGGGGCGGGGCGGCGGTGGGCTTCATCTCCGTGCCCAACCGCATCCTGTTCAGCGACGATCCCCTGCCGACCGAGTTCCGCGAGATGCGCCGACGCTATTGCCCCGGCTTCCTGACGCCGCCGCCCAGCGTTAGGCTGGGGACATGACCGATCTTCCCAGCGACCTTCCGACGGCCGGCCGTTTCGACGGGCGCGACCACCTGCTGCCCGTGCGGGTCTATTATGAGGACACCGACTTCACCGGCCTGGTCTATCACGCCAACTATGTCCGCTATTTCGAGCGGGGGCGGTCCGACTTTCTGCGCGCCGTCGGGGTGGGGCACGCCGACCTGCTGGAGGAGGATCAACCCCTGGCCTTCGTCGTGGCCGAGCTGAACATCCGCTATCTGAAGCCGGCGCGGATCGACGACGCCCTGGTGGTGCGGACCCAGTATGAGGCGATCCGGGGGCCGCGGCTGATCATTCGACAGACGGTGGAGCGCGGGGGCGAGGTGCTGTGCCGGGCCGAGGTGACGGCGGTCTGCATCCATCTGGACGGACGGCCGCGTCGCCCGACGAAGGGGCTGGTCGAGAAGGTGACGCCGTGGCTGGCGAAAGCCACGGGCGCCGATTAGGATTGGATGAACTCGGGGGAGGCTAGACCATGGAAAATCAGGGAATCACCGCCAGCGCGGTCATCGTGAGCTTCCTGCTGCTGGTTCTTGTGATCGGCGGCGGTCTGGTCGGCTGTCCCTATTACAAGGTCTGGGAGCGCAAGATGGCGGGCCAGGCCGAGCTGCAATATCAGCAGGGGGCGCGTCAGGCCCTGATCGCCCAGGCCGCCGCAGAAGACGAGGCGGCGATCAAACGGGCCGAGGCGGCGACGCGCCGGGTCCTGGGCTGGACCGATGCGGCCAAGCGCGGCTGCGAGGCCCTGGGCCGTCCGGGCGACCGCCAGTGCGAGGAACAGCTGCTGAAGGACGCCGCCACCTATTCCATCGCCAAGGAAGGCCACGAGGGCGTCATCATCAGCGTCGGCGCCCCCGTCTCGGTGGCGGTCGACCCGAACCGGCGGCCGGCGTCGGAGTAGAGACGGTCAGTCAAGAGCCGGCGCCGAGAGCGAACGCCTTCTGCACGACACCGTCTCGCAGGCGATAGGTTCGAAAGCCCATCGCCTCATAGTAGGTCAGGGCGCCGGGGTTGTCGGCGCTGATGTAGGCGTCGATCTGGTCAAGTCCCGCCTGCCGCGCCGCCTCAAGGCTGGATTTGAACAGGGCCTTTCCCACGCCCAGGCGATGGGCCTGCGGATCGACGTGCGTGCCGATGACGCCCCAGCCTGGCGGCACGTCGTAGCGATTTCCCGCCTCGGCTCGGATCAGCGACTGAAAGCCCAGCACCCGGTCCGTTTCGTCTGTCGCGACAGTGCAGCGCAGGCTCGCGGGGTTAGAGACATAGGCGGACAGGACGAAGGCTTCGTCGCTTGGCCTTTGGCGGCCGGTATGAGCGATGATCGCGAGAAGCACGCGGCTCATGGCCGGGACGTCATTGGGTGTGGCCGAGCGCGTCCGCATCGTCTCCTCCTGCTGCGGTCGGTAAACCTAGACGGGCGGCCGCATGACGTAAACGATCCCTCAGTCTGACGGGGCGCGCCTTTCTGGTGACGGCGGCGCGCGGGGCGGCTAAACGGGCGGGACGCCACACAATGGTCACGCCCGCTCGGTCGAAGAGGGGACGTGACCGATCCTGATCTCGCCCGGAGCGCCTGAATGACTACGCCCGTCGACGCCTCGATGATGAACCCCGTCGAGCTGTTCATGACCGCCGACTGGGTGGTGAAGTCGGTGATGGTGGGGCTGGCGGCGGCCTCGATCTGGTCCTGGACCATCATCATCGACAAGGCCTTCCGCTTCACCGCCCTGAACCGCCAGGCCGACGACTTCGACAAGGCGGTGCAGTCGGGCCGGTCGCTGGAGGATGTGGCGGCCCAGGCGGGACCGCAGCCGGAACACGCCCTGCCGCGCATGCTGGTGATCGCCTTGTCCGACTGGCGCGAGGCGCGTCAGAAGGGGGCGTTGAACGAACACCAGGGCGACCTGCTGATGACGCGGATCGACCGGGCCATGAACAGCCTGATCCAGCGCGAGGGCCAGAGGATCGAAAACGGCCTGGGCGTGCTGTCGGTCGTGGCGACGGCCTCGCCCTTCATCGGCCTGTTCGGCACGGTCTGGGGCATTATGAACGCCTTCGGCCGCATTGCCGCGGCGGGCAACACCAATCTGACCACGGTGGCGCCGGCCATCGCCGAGGCCCTGTTCGCCACGGCCATCGGCCTGGGCGCGGCCATTCCGGCCTATATCGCCTACAACAAGTTCTCGATCGACGCGGGCAAGTTCACCGGCCGGCTGGAAGCCTTCGCCGACGATCTTCAGGCGGCGGTGGCGCGGCGTCTGGGGGCTCCGTCCGCCCCGCCGCCCCCTCCGGTCGAGCCCGCCTCGGGCCTGAACCTGAAGCGGGGCGTCTGAGCCATGGCCTTGGGAGGCGGTTCGAGCGGCGGCGGGTCGCGTCGCGGGCGGCGGGGGCGCAAAGGCCCCCTGACCGAGATCAACGTCACGCCCCTGGTGGACGTGATGCTGGTGCTTCTCGTCATCTTCATGATCACCGCCCCCATGATCGAGAAAGACAAGACCTCCCAGCGCAAAATCGGCGTCGACCTGCCGCAAACCGATGGGGCCCCGGTGG